>UQOS01000012.1 GCA_900542735.1 uncultured Mycoplasmatota bacterium
TCTTTTAAAAGTGTAGGATCATCTTCATTACAGAAAATAGTTTTAAATACACGATCATATTTAGCAGTATAGAATTTTTTTTCTTCTTCTTTTTCTTTAGTCATTTTTTCACCTCCTCGGTCACATAATAGCAAATAAAAAGAAGCCCGTAAAATGACCAATTTTAAGAATTGAATGTAAATTAAAAGTCAATTTTAAATTTTCACTTAGAGAATTTTTAAAATTGACTTTTGTTTTTACTTAAAATCATCAAAATATATAAATTTTAATTTTTTATTCTATAATAATCTATTTTCTTAGTTTAAAAAGATAATACTTCTTTTATTTTTTTCTTCCATATATCTTCTAAATTTTTATCTTTAAAAAATAGATTTATTTGACTTAGATAAACAGTATTTGCTAAAGTTTCCATAAATGTCACCAACATAATTTCTAAAAATAAATTTTTGTTATAGATAATATTAGGAATCACAAGTGTTATTCTATGTTCTAGATTTAATTCTTGATTTTCTAATAATAAATAAAGTTTTCTAGCTATTATTTTCTCATCTATTGGTTTAATCTTAGGATCCTCTATTATATTTGCAAGATCTAAAAAATTATTTTCAAGCTTCTTTACTACTACAATATGTTTTTTTAATATTTTCTTTATTTCTCTAAAACTACATCCTAAACTAGATATACCATAATAAATACTAGCAAGTTTTATAAAAGTATAATTCATAGGTATATAATCATTATCAAAATAAAGAGTCTGTTTTAAACAATAAGGACACAAACAGTTATTCTTTTTATTTACATTTTTAATCTTATCAACAAAGAAAATATTTAAACAATGGTAACAGATAGCTAGATTATTACTATTTATTTTTTCTTTAAGTGGTGGATTCTGCTTTAAATTTTTGATTTCTGTTAATTCTTCTAATAAAGTATAGTCACTATTTGGAAAGCTATTATCAGGAATTAATAGTAATTTTTCTATAATTAATCTTAACTGATTATTTTTTAAATTCTTAGTAGTCGTTATTTTCTTTAATAAAATTAAAAGTTCTTCTTCCTCTAAGTTAGAAATATCTTCATTTTTAATTTCCTGATAGATTTTTTCATAGTTTTTAGGAATTATTAGAAAATAATTAACATCTTTTATCAAATCATTTATTTCTACTATTTTAAAGTTTTTATATTTTTCTAGCCACCAATACTTCATGTATTACTCCTTACTTACTGTTTTTTAAATAAAATTTCTTCATTATTTTTTGAAACTAAGACTAGCCAGTTATAATTTTCTTTTGATAGTTTTAAAGTAAAACCATTTTTTAGAAAATCTATTGTATCATGATAAACAACACCATCTACTTTTACCTTATTATCAGAAGTTTTTACTTGATAAAGACAATAATCATCATCTCCATATAAAACTTCTTCAGAATTCAAATCAATTCCTGCATCTCTTTCATAAGTACCATAATAATAATTATCTGTTAATTCATCTTTATCTTTATAAATATAATAATTTCCTTCCCCATCTAAATATAATAGTTCATTATCTTCATCTAACCAATAGCCTTCCATTCTAGGTTCATATAAACTACAGTAAAAAGTATCTTTAAAATATTGTCCTAAAGTAGTGTTATAACCATTCGAAAAGCTAATTTCTAGTGATGACACCAATATGCAAATATTAATCACAATAGAAATTATAAAAGTAAAAATAGTAATAATAATAGCGATAACTTTCATACCTCTAGATGTTTTTTTCATACCAGAGATTACTAGTATTAAAGAAATAATACTACTGATAATTCCTATAAAAGAAAATTTAGGAATAAAACATAGGAAAACAGAAATAATACCTAGTAAGAGTCCCAATAAAGTTTGGTTAGTTTTTTTACTAGCGTTATTCTCTAACAAGTCATCTTTATATTGAATATTATTTACTTTACTATAGTTTTTTTGATATTCATATTGACTAGCATGATTATTTTCTATTCTTAAATCTTTAAATGGATCTTCATAATTAGATTCCTGATAAGTAGATTCTTGTGTTTTTTCACCACAATAGGGACAAAAGTTAGCATCTTTATCAATTAAATTTCCACACTTTTTGCAGTTCATAATAATATCACTCCTTATTTTTATTATATAATAGTTTTTAGAAAAACCAAACATAATCTATGTATATTTTACTAGTATTTATTGTCTAGTGATTTAATTTATCATATAATTAGTTTATTAGAAAAAAGGTGAAAGAATGAAAATATGTATTTTAGGAGCAGGAAGTTATGCTTTAGCACTTGCCCTTACTTTTTATAAAAATAATAATTCAGTTACAGTTTGGACCAAGTTAGAGGAAGAAAAAGATGAAATTTTAAAAACCAGACAAAATAAAAAGGCACTACCAAATGTCTATCTACCAGAAGAAATTAAGATTACTACAGATTTAGAATGTTCTAATTCAGCTGATATGATTGTGTTTGCGGTTCCAATTGCTTTTTTTAGAAGTACCTGTATAAAATTAAAAAATTATCTAAAGATAGACCCTTATTTTATGATAGCTACTAAGGGTATTGAAAATGATACTGGACTTTTTTGTCATCAAATTTTAACTAGTATCATAGATACTGAAAAAGTTTGTATATTATCTGGGCCTACTTTTGCTATCGATTTAGCTAAAAATAATTTATGTGGTCTTACTTTAGCTAGTAGTTTTGATACAAATAAGAAGATTCTTAATAGTATTCAAAGCAATTACTTAATGATAGATGAAACAAATGATATCATTGGAACAGAAATTTGTGGTTCTATTAAAAATGTTATGGCTATTATTTTTGGTATGTTAGAAGAAATGAAAGTTAGTAATTCTACAAAAGCTCTATTTTTTACAGAAGCATTAAAAGAAATTGAACATTTAATTGAATTTTATCATGGTAATCCTAAAACAATTACTAGTTTAGCTGGAATTGGAGACTTTTATTTAACCTGTAATAGTAAGGAAAGTAGAAATTATCAATTAGGAATTATGATAGCATCTAGTGATAAGGAAAAAGTAAAAGAATACTTAGAAAATAATACAGTAGAGGGATTCTATACATTACTTTCTATTTATAAAATGATTACTACTAATCAGATTTCTTCTCCATTAATAGAAAAACTTTATCAAATTATTTTTGAAGATAAGAAAAAAGAAGATTTACTTATAACATTTACTAAGTAAGTCTTCTTTTACATTGCTTGTTTATTGCTAGTAGGAGTTAAATGTTTTTGATATTGGTAAGGTAATTCATAAAAAGTTCTAATATTATTACTATTATCTTTTATCACATCTAATTCTATTTCATTTGCTTTATGAAGATTATTAGATGGTTTCATTTTATTTGAAATTTCATGTAGTAAAATATATTTTTTTAATGGTACTTGATGAATCATCGTATATTTTCTTTCTTCCTCATTTTGATTATTTATATTACTTTGACTATTTCTAAGTATTTTAATTTGCTTATTCATTATGCAAGTAGCTCCTACTAATATACTAGTAGCAATAGCTAAATTCTTTATTGTTTGTTTCTTCATTTATTTCTTCCTTTCTGTTTAGTTATTATACTTCATCTATTTTTTTATGTCAAAATACTTGGTATTTTTTATATTAAATGATATAATTTATTCATAATATACGAGGTGATAAAATGGGTGTACCTATTTATTTAGACAGTTTATCAGGAAATGAAGGTTGGATATTGGCAGAACCTATTCGCAACGAACAAGGAAGCATATTATATCCTGCTGATAAACCATTAGATACTAATACAGTAGAAATGTTAAAAAAGCATTTTATAAAAGCAACTAATAACAAAGGTTCTATTTCAAAAATTCATTTACAAGTAAAGTTAAATCATAAAAATCTAACGCCTGCACAAAAGATAATTATTGAAAATATTGAAAAACAGAATTCTGATGTAAAAGGCAATATTCCTAAAGAATTACATGAAAAAACAGTACAAGTCTTAGATCAAATTTATGATAATAAAAATATTAAAAATGTTCTTAATGTTTTAACAGAATGCGTTAGTGATATAGCTAGAAAAGTCATAACTGATCCTGAACTTTCTTATAGTTTAGGTCAATATCGTAAAGATGGTAATGATGGAAAAGTAAATGATTTTTCAAATGTTGTTGAACACAGTTCCAGGGTTGCAGAATTTGCAATTACTTTAGCTAATCTATACAATAAACAAGTTGCTAGTAACAGTAATCAAATTTCATTAAAGAATATTGGAATTGCTTCTCTACTACATGATTATGGAGTATGCTTTCAAGATGAAGATGAAATGGAAAAACTAAAAAAAATAGAATTAAATGAAAGTTTTTTTAAAGCTTATCCTACCATCCCAAGAGATGTATTACAGTTACCATATAATAGTAAATATAAAAATGTATATGCATATGCAGCTTTAAAAAATTGTTTAGATAACTCAACTTTAACAGCAATTTTACTTAGTAATGAAACTCAAAATGGAGCTGGTAATGAGTGTCTAAATATTCCAAATAATAAAACAAATCAAACAGCTATGGCAGCACAAATGATATTTTTATGTAACTTATATGATTCTATGTTAACCAATGTAATTTCTAATAATAAGAGTTTAGAAAATATTAGTTCTACATTAGAAATATTGGTAAAGAATGGAATTATTAACGAAACAATTGGACGTTTATTTTTAGATAATATTCCACTATATTCAGTTGGAGTAAGAGTAGAACTTTCTACTGGAGAATATGCAACAGTTATTGAAAGATTTATAGGTCATAATGTAGCTAAGCCTAAAGTAGAAACACTAGTAAATCCACCATTAGTTCCTGCAACTATTGACTTAAGAGAAACTACTACTATTACTGTAAAAAGAATTGTTGCTTCTAATGAACTATTAGATGATAAAATAAGAGAAATCACAAAAGAACAACTTCAAACGATGGAAATTACTTCAATTGAACCATTTATCAGCAATTTTGAAGGTGTTCCTGTTACCGAGATAAAAGAAAAAAGTTATAAAGCTTTATAGAAAAAAGTGTCAATTTGAAAAAATCAAGTTGGCACTTTTATTTATTTACATTTTGATAATAATCAAATTCCGACAAACTAGAAGCAACTTCTTCCAAATCATCTAAGTCAGAATCATAATTTTCTATTAAATATTCTTCTATTTCTAAAATTAAACTTTTAATATTTGAATCGTAAATAGAAAAACCGTATTTTTTTAAAACCTCAATTTGATTATCTGATAAATAGATACCATTTCCACAATCATGATGCAAACTTTCTCTAGGTTTTAGTTCTCCTACTAGTTTTTCAATTGAATAATTAGCGTTCATTTTTGCCTTTCATAAGTTCTGTTACTGCTTTCATAATTCCTAACTTACCATAAGAATAAGTAAGTCCACCCTGTTGATAAGCAATATATGGGCTTCTTAATGGTCCATCACAAGATAATTCAATAGAAGAACCTTGAGTAAAACAACCTGCTGCCATAATAACTTGATCCGTATAACCTGGCATATCCCATGGTACAGGAATAGCATTAGAATCTATTGGAGAAGCCATTTGAATACCTTGACAATATTTAATTAAATCTTCTTTATTGTTAAAAATAATATTTTGAACAATATCAGCTCTTACCTCGTCATATCTAGGTTCTACTTGATATCCTAAATGTTCTAATACTTTACTAGTTAAAACTCCTGTTTTCAAGCTTGACGCTACTACACTAGGAGCAAAAAATAATCCCTGTAAAAGTTCTCTATTAATTCCCAAAGTAGGTCCTACTTCTCTACCCTCTCCAGGACAAGTTAGTCTTTCACCTGCTAGATCAATTAAGTCACTTCTTCCCGCAATATAAGCTCCATTTGGCGCGATTCCACCACCTAAATTTTTAATTAATGAACCTACCATAACATCACACCCAACTTGTATTGGGGTAATACTTTCTACAAATTCACAGTAACAGTTATCTACCATGATAATAACATCTTTATCTACTTTTCTAATTTCTTCTACTACCTTTTTTATTTTATCTATCGTGATACTTTTTCTAGTAGAATACCCTTTTGATCTTTGAATTTCAATTAGTTTTACTTTATTTTCTTTTAGATAAGATTTTATTTTTTCATAATCAAAATCATTATTTACTAACTCAATTTCATCATACTTTACTTGAAAAGATGTTAAACTACTATTATTTTCTTTAATGCCAATTACTTCATGTAAAGTATCATATGGAGTACCAGTAATACTTAACATAATATCATTTGGTCTAAGATAAGCAAATAATGCAACCGTTAGAGCATGAGTTCCAGAAATAAACTGACTACGTACTATTGCATCTTCACTACCTAAAACATCTGCAAATACTTTTTCAATAGTATCTCTTCCTATATCATTATAACCATAACCAGTAGTTGAAGTAAAATGTACTTCATTTATCTGATACTTATGAAAAGCATTTAAAACTTTTAAAGTATTTTCATATTCCGTTTTATCTATTTTTTCATAGATACTCTTTAAATTTCTTTCTTCTTCTTCTATTAAATTTACAATTCGTTCATCAATATTTAGTTCTTGATACATATTACTTCCTCTTTTCTATATTTTCTTGTTCGATTTCTATTAAATAGGATTCTATTCTCTCTAAAGATATAGAAGGATTTTTATAATCATATTCAATAGGTATTACTTTTCTATCTTCAAATAAAAAGCCTCTTACTTCAAATTGTGTTAATAATTTTTTATTATCTAATAGCCATTTCTTTTGATTTAAACTTATTTTATTTGGAAGATAACAAACTAAAATATTTCCTTCCATGCTTATAACTACATTACCAAAATTAGCAAGTTCTAAAGCAGCTTCGTGACCAGTTGTATCTAACTCTGTATATAATCCAATATGGTAAAGATTACTAAATTCTTCCATTTTTACTTCATGTCCTACTGTATTAGGAAATGATGTTTCATAAACTCCATCAGGTATTTCTAATACATTTTCATTTGGAATAATTATTAAATGTTTAGCATTTTGAAACTTCTTAGTAATTTCTTGAAATACTATATTAATAGGTAAAATGTCATATTCCATTAATAGATTATCGATACCGTTTTCATAAAATTTCCCATTTTCTTGATAAATAGAAAGCATATGAAAATCTTTTCCATATTCTATAATCTCATCTTTTTTAGATAATAGATACTGATATTGATTAAGTGTTAAAAAGGTAGGTAAATATAAAACTATCATATCATCTTTTTGAATTACTACATGTCCCATCTTGGTAAGTGCTAAATACCAATGAATATTTTGATAATCATTTTTCTGTAATCCTAGTGAATTATTATTAATTCCTAAATGATATTTATTAGAAAACTCTTCTACAGCTAAACCATGTGGCTCATTTAATGATAATTTTCTCTCGTAAATAGGAACATTAATTATATCTTCATTGGGAACAATTATCATTTCACGAAGTTTATTTAACATTTGAATCCACCATCTACTCTAATAACTTCACCATTAATATAACTAGCATCATTTCCTGCTAAAAATAAAATTACTTTCGCTATTTCAATAGGGTCTGCAAATCGCTTTAACAAAATATGTTCTTCCTCATTTTCAATAAATTCATGTGATAAATCTTGATTCATATCTGTTACTACCCAACCTGGTGCAACAGAATTTACCCTAATATAAGGTGCATACTCTAAAGCTAAATTTTTAGTTAAAGAGATAACACCTGCTTTAGAAGCATCATAATCAAGACTTTCTGGGTAGATAGTATCAATACCATTCGTAGAAGATACATTAATAATACTACCTTTTTTATTTTCTAACATATATTTTCCTACATATTTACTTACTAAAAAAGTACCTATTAAATTTACTTCTAATGTTTTTAAAAAATTATTTACTGTCTTATCTTCAAAAATAGTATCAATCGCAATACCAGCATTATTTACTAAAACATCAATGTGATGAAATTCTTCTATTACTTCTTCTACCATTTTTTCTACTTCTATTTCTTTAGAAACATCAGCACAAATGGTAAGTACTTTTACAGAATAGTTTTCTTCTATTTCTTTTTTTAATGAAAGTGCTTTTTCTTTACTATTAAAATAATTTATCACAACATTATAACCATTTCTTGCAAATTCCTTCGCTGCTGATGCCCCTATTCCACGAGAAGCTCCCGTAATTAAAACAACTTTTTGCGTATTCATTGATAAGTCCCCTTTCTTAATAGTATTATAGTACATTGTAGAAATAAAGTCTATCGCATATAAATAAAGATACCATTTTAAATAATAGTACCTTTATATTCAATTTAAATTAAATCTTTATTGTCAGTAGCAGTTTTCCAGTTCCAATTCTTAACATCAGGCATATCATCACCATATTCATGAATATACTCTTTATGTTCTACTAATTTATCTTTACACCATTGGTTTAAAATAGCGCTACGATTTTTTAGTTTAGGTAAATATTTTAAGGCGTCCATTACCAAATGATAACGATCTATTTCATTTTGAACACGCATATCAAATGGAGTTGTGATAGTACCTTCTTCTTTATAGCCATGTACATGTAATTCTTTATTGGTACGCTTATAAGTTAATTGATGAATTAGTGATGGATAGCCATGAAAAGCAAAAATAATTGGTTTATCTTTCGTAAATAATAAATCATAATCATCATCTGTTAAGCCATGAGGGTGTTCTAAATTTGACTGTAATCTCATTAAGTCTACTACATTCACAACTCTAACTTTAACTTCAGGAAAGTTACTTCTTAATATGGATACAGCAGCTAGTGTTTCTAGAGTTGGTGTATCACCACAGCATGCCATTACGATATCAGTTTCACTATTTTTATCATTACTAGCCCATTCCCAAATACCAATTCCTTGCGTACAATGTTTAATTGCTTGATCCATAGTTAACCATTGAGGACGAGGATGCTTACTAGCAACAATTACATTAATATAATTTTTAGTTTTAATACAGTGATCAAAACATGATAACAAACAGTTAGCATCTGGTGGTAAATAGATTCTAACAATATCAGCTTTTTTTGTTGCTAAATGAGATAAAAAGCCTGGATCTTGATGAGTATAACCATTATGATCTTGCTGCCAAATATGACTTGATAAAACATAATTTAGGGAAGCAATCGGTCTACGCCAAGGAAGTTCTTTAGTAACTTTTAACCATTTGGCATGTTGACTTGCCATAGAATCAATGATACGAGCAAACGCTTCATAAGTATGAAAGAAACCATGTCTTCCTGTTAATAAATAGCCCTCTAACCAACCTTCACAAGCATGTTCTGATAAATAAGAATCTATTACTCTACCAGTTGGTGCTAAAAATTCATCTTTTTTATAAGTAGTAGCATTAAATTGACGATTTGTTGCCTCAAATACATAGTTTAAGCGATTAGATAGAGCTTCATCTGGTCCAAAGATTCTAAAATTCTTTTTGTCTTCATTTAACTTTACTAAATCTCTTACATATCCACCTAATTCTTTCATATCTTGAGCCATAGTATCGCCAGGTACTTCTACTTTTACCTCATAATTTTTAAAGTCTGGCGTACGAAGTTCTTCTAAAAGGATTCCACCATTAGCATTTGGATTAGCACTCATTCTTTTATTACCAATAGGAGCAAGTTCCTTTAATTCTTTTAATAAGGTACCATTTTCATCAAATAATTCTTCTGGATGATAACTTTTTAACCAATCTTCTAATATTTTTACATTTTCAGGGCAATTTTCTGAAATAATAACTGGTACTTGATGAGCTCTAAAAGAGTTTTCTATTTCTTTTCCGTCAACTTCTTTAGGTCCTGTCCAACCTTTTGGTGTTTTTAAAATAATCATAGGCCAAATTGGTCGAGTTTGATTATTATTTTTTCTGGCATCTTCCTGAATTTTTTTAATTTTTTCAACGACTTTATCTAAAGTATAAGCCATTTTTTGATGCATTACTAATGGATCATCTCCACTTACTATAAATGGTTCATAGCCACAACCTTTAAAGAATGATAATAATTCTTCTTCACTAATTCTTGCAAAAATAGTAGGATTAGCTATTTTATAACCATTTAAATGAAGAATTGGAATAATAGCACCATCTGTTTTAGGATTTAAAAACTTATTATAGTGCCAACTAGTAGCTAAAGGTCCTGTTTCTGCTTCTCCATCACCTACTACACAAGTAGCTATCAAATCCGGATTATCAAGTACCGCTCCAAAAGCATGAGCTAAACTATAACCAAGCTCTCCACCTTCGTGAATAGAACCTGGTGTTTCAGGTGCTACATGACTTGAAATTCCTCCAGGAAAAGAAAATTGTTTAAATAACTTTTTCATACCCTCTATATCTTCTGTAATATTAGGGTATATTTCACTATAAGTTCCCTCTAGATATACTTCTGATACAACACTATTTCCACCATGACCTGGTCCTGATAGATAAATCATATTTAAATCATATTTTTTAATAATACGGTTTAAATGAGTATAAATAAATGTTTGCCCTGGTACTGTTCCCCAATGACCTACAATATTTTTCTTAATATCACTAAACTTTAATGGACTTCTTAAAAGAGGATTATCTCTTAAATAAAGTTGCCCTACTGATAAATAATTAGCAGCCCTAAAGTATTTGTCGATTTTTTCTAATTCCGTACTAGATAATACATTTTGATATTCTTCCATTTCTATTCTCCTTTACTGTATTCATTATATAATAACTTTTTAAAAAGTGAAAGTTATAAGTAATTTGTTAAAAGAAGAAGATACTTTTTATTATCTTCTTACTTATTTATTTTTAATATTTATTAGATGGATTATAATTATCCCCACCTAAAATAGTTTCTTTATTTATACTAGTTTCAGTATCAAACCCATTTAATTTCTGTTGATTATTATAGTAATCCGTTACTAAATTACCACCTATTCTGTTAATTGAATAATCTAAGAAATAATTATCAGGATTCTTTTCATCAATTACTAAATCAATCATACCATCTTCGTCACCTTTTTTTCTATCATATCTAGGATCCCCATATAAGATAATGGTAGTTCCAGATGATAAAGTATAATTAACAACTGGCCTTAAAATAGGAACATTATTAACTGATATCTTTGTTTCTTCTAAGTGATATGGTAGATTTTTTACAAGTTTTCCCGTTTGATTTAACTTTTCAATTTTTTTTACTCTTTTATTAATTCTATAAAAATTGATAACAGGAACAAGAATAAAAATAATTGGTATTATTAAAAATATTATATTCCATTTATTTCCTTTTTTTGAGTAATTACTCATACAGTTACTAGGATTAGCTTTTTCATAATAGACAGTATCATTTTTGGTACTAGGACTTATACTAGATGAAGTAATTGAAGAACATCTATATTCTTGATTATCTACTACATAATAATAAATTGGTGAATACATTGTGGTTCCTTCATCATTTTCGTATGAAGTTATTTCCACCCTAGTTGAGGTAGTAGAAGAATCAAGACTAGCTTCTTTTTGATGAGTAGTATAAGTTTGATAAACAAGAAAAGCAAGAAAGATAAAACCAACAATAAAAATAAAAGCATAAGTATTTTTTCCTTTTTTTACATTCCTAGTACTAATATCGTACATATTTATACTCCCATAACCATAGTTTCTGGTAAAGTAGAACCACCATCAATAATAATTCCTTGTCCCGTAATATAAGAAGATTCATTACTTGCTAAAAAGGCAGCTAATTCTCCTAATTCTTCAATTGTTCCAAGTCTTTTCATAGGAATACCAAGTGCAATTTTATCTACAACTTCTTGTGGATTTGTAGGATTAGTTTCCCTGCTCATACCTTCTACCATTGGTGTCATAATATAACCTGGCATAATAGCATTTACTCTAATATTATTAGAAACAAGTTCCATTGCAAGAGATTTTGTAAAACCTAATAGTGCTGCTTTCGTAGTAGCATAAGCAACTTCTCCACTATCAGCTACCACTGGTCCTGTAACACTGGATAAATTTATAATACTAGATTCTTGATTTTTCTTCATATATGGGATAGCTGCTTTAGTTACATTCCATGTTCCTTTTATATTAATATCAAAATGAAAATCTCTTAATTCTGAAGACATATTTTCAAACGTATCTAATCTACATACTCCAGCATTATTTACTAGTATATCAATATGTCCATATTTTTTAAAAATAGCTTCCATACAAGCAGTTATCATCTTACTATCTCTAATATCTACTTGGTAACCAGAAATAACAGAAGTTGGAAATTCTGTTCTTAACTCTTTCAATGTTTTTTTAATTTCTTCTTGATAGTCAAAAATTATTACTGATGCACCATATTTTAAAAACACTTTGGCAATTCCTTTACCATTACCCATAGCGCCACCAGTAACAATAGCTATTTTATTTTCTAATTTCTTCATATTCACACCCTCTATTCTATAAAGATTATACCATATTTTGAGATTAATATTTTTATTTATTTGGTTTTCTTTTTTTTATTTTTATCATAATAAAACTAATACCCAAATAGATATTAGTTCTTATGTTATTATTTCTTTTTAGAATATACATTTACTTTACAGTTATCAATTCTAGAAGGAAAACTTCTATCAAGTGTAAAGCCAGCATTTATGGCACATTTAATACTTCCTTTATTAATTTCTTTAATGTATAGTTCAATATTTTTAATAGGCATATTACTACGGAAAAGATATTCTGAAGTTTCTTCTAAAATCTTAGTACCATAATGCATTTTTCTGTAATCAGGATGAACTCCATAATGTAAATTTAAAATACCATTCGTATCTAAAAAAGCACAACGAATAAAACCAACTAGCTTTCTATCACTAGCTACGATATAAGCTGGACCTACTAATAATTTTTCTGTATCTATAGAATCTTCTAACCATTCGTCCATATTATTAGATACAAAATGTCTTACTAGTGGATCTTCACTAATTTCTTTTATAAAGCGTAGTTTTCTTTTATCAGTTTCGCAGTAATTAGTAATTACTAAATTTTTCATTCTTATTTTCATAATCTTTTTCCTTTAGATAATCTATAAATATAATAATATTCTTCATCATTCATACCAACACATTGATATCTAGCTTTTTTAGCACACCCTATACTAGCTTCATTATCTTTACGAATATGTAAATCTATATGATTAATATCATCAAAAGTAAATAAATAGTTACCACATTCTTCAAGAATTTGTTCTCCATAACCTTTTCTATTATTATCATGATATCCCATGTAGCCTAACCTACGATATTCAGGGTGAACAGCATATCTTAATTCAACAATCCCCTCTTCTTCTGAAATTGTCTGTATATAAATATAACCTACTAATTTATCTTTATCTTGAATGATATATGAATGTTCTAACTGTATGTCATCATTTTCTTCACGATCACATAAATCACTTCCTATAGTAGTAGATACGAACTCATAAATTTTCTCATCTTTTATTAAATCAAATCTAAATTTTTTATGCTTCATATTTTCACTACAAAAACTTGTAATCATTAAGTTTCCTATAGAAGCTTGCATATTATCACTTCCAAACTTGGCATATTATATCATATTTTTACATTTAATACAATTCTTTTCTAACTCCGACACAAAAATAGATTTATTCTTACATGGAGTTAATAAATACACATAATTTTTAGTCCTAGTAAGAGCAACATAAAATAATCTTCTTTCTTCACTAAAGGGATACTTTTCAAACTTTTTAGAAACCAGTCTTAAAATTTCATCATCTTTTATTTGATTAGGAAATCCTAAAAACTTGTTTTCAAGATTTATAATAATAACATTTTCTTCTTCTAATCCTTTTGATTTATGAGTAGTCATATAATATAAAAATATATTAGGATTCTTTTTATAAATTATCTGATTAGATTCTGTAACCTTAAAATTTTTATTCAAAATTTGGTTAATATCTTTATTATTTCTTCCTAATATTAAAATAGGTTTTTTAGTTTCATTATAAATTTTTTCTATCAATAATGAAAATGTCTTACAAATATCTGTATAATAAATAATTTGAATAGGATTTATTAAATGTTTAGAAGATTTTAAATTTTTAGAAATCTGTTTTTTATTTTTCATAACAAAGTTTCCAGCAATTTTAATTAATTCTTGACTATTTCTATAGGTGTTTTCAATTTTTTTAATGGAGGCATCTGGAAAATACTTTTTAAAATCTAAAAATAAAGATAAGTCACACCCTGTAAAACGATAAATAGATTGAAAGTCATCACCTACTACCATAAATTTAGCCTTTGTTTTAAACAGTATTTCTTTAATTAATAAAAATCTAACATAAGAGGTATCTTGATATTCATCTATGATTACATATTTATATTTTTTCTGAATACCATTTTCATGAACATGATTCGTTGCATAAAAAATCATATCATCAAAATCAATCTCGTTATTTGTTTCTAAATAATTTTGGTATTCTAGATAAAAATTAAGAGCTAATATCAAGAAAAGCTTTTCTTTATGGTATTTTTTATAGGAAATAGTTCGTTTAATTTTTTTTAGAAAAATGGGAAAACTTTCTAACTGATAGTGATTACATTTTAATAAATGAAGAAATGTTGATAATAATCTTTCTAATAATTCTATTTGTTGATAGTGATACTTATAAAAAAGTTGATAGGTATTTTTTAAATTTTTTTTCGCGTTTTTATGAAAGTATTTTAAGACGGTAGTTAAATAATTAGGATAATCTAAAATCGTAATCGCAAAAAATTCATGAATGATATGTTCTAAAGTATTACTATCTGCTATTTGATAGGAATCATTTCCTTCTTTTAAAATTTCTAATGCTAGTTTATGAAAAGTATAAATAGGCATTTGATAAGAAAACTCTTTTTCTATTTTTTCTTTTAAACTATTGGCACTTGCTCTTGTAAAAGAAATACATAGAATTTCATCTGGACTTACTTTTTTCTTTTCTACCAAATAATAAATTTTTCCTAATATGGTTAAAGTTTTACCACTTCCTGCTCCTGCTACTACTAATAAATGATTACTATCATCTAATACGATTTCCTGTTGTTGCTTATCTAATGTATAACCACTTATTTTTTCATTCATTCCTATCACCAGTTTCAATTATAAAAAACTGAATCAAAAAAAGCAAAGAACCATTTTTTAATTTTTCCTTGCTTTTAAAAGGCAATTTTTAAAATTCATCTAGCTAATTTTAAAATTTTCTTGATGATACTGACTCATTTATATAATTTTCAGTAATTTCTGATATTTTTAAATATTCAATTTTAATATTAGAATTCAAAACTTGATTTTGATAATTTTTTAAGTACCTAGTTATTCTTTCATAACTACTACTAGGAATTATAATTAATAATGTTGCTTTGCAAGTTTTATTCATAGATTTTTCGTAAACTTCTTTTGACTTTTCTAAACGATCTAGTACATATTTATATTTATGTAAATCAGGTTTTTCTCTATAATATTTAATTTCATAAATTAAATCATTTTTATTTTTTTTCGATAATGCTACTATATCAAAAATAGAATTATCAATTCTTACATTCTGTTCTACAATGTAATCTTTAGATAATTGATTAGATAAATATTCAAAACAAAAACTCTCAGCCATGATAGCATCTTGTATCCTATTATAAATCTGTTTTTTATCTTTCGTATTTATTTCTTCCTCAGATTCTATTTTTTGAAGCACTTCATTTGCAGTTAATTTTTCTAATTGTGTACGTTCCACTTTTGTTTTGATAGTAGTTTGTTCATCTATTTCTTTCTGTAAATTCTTCCATTTAATAATGCCATAGATTAATAAAAATATTCCAAGTATTGTAGTAAAAATAAAAATGTAAGGAGCAAGTGTTAAAAATAAATTTAGTATATTTTCCTTCTTTTCTATAATTCCAAGTGATTTTTGAGATAATTCAGTATATTTATTAACCGTTAACAAATTTTCATTACTATAATTAAGTAAATAATATACTCCAATGAATGGTGTTATAATCAATACTAATCCTAATGATACCAAAAACTTATAAAAACTATCATACTGTAACTTTTCCATATTTTACTCCTTTACCACTAATAAACATTTTATGAATATATAATAGCATGAAAAAAAGACTATCAAAAGTCCTTTATTTACAATATGGGGCGGAATATGGGGATCGAACCCATGCATACCGGAGCCACAATCCGGCGTGTTAACCACTTCACCAATACCGCCATACATAATTGTATTTCTTATAAATAAAAAATACATTCTTATTTTACCAATAAAAATGTATTTTGACAAGTGATTTTTTTATTTTATTACATAAGGGTCAGTTTCTGTACCAGTACCACTTACATATAATGCATCTTTTGCTAAGTAAATAACAGGTCTAATATAGCCATTTGAATTAGCTCTCATAGAATCGATTACCCCTTCACTATCAATTCTATATACTTTATAAGAATTAGCTCTATCAGCTGTTAAAGACCACCAATTATAATCAAAATGATTTAAATAATTATAATTAGTACAACTTTCTGTAAGAGCAGAGTTACAATTTGTATCAATACTAGCATTAATATAATCATATAATGGAAGTAAACCAATATATTGTTTTTCTAATAAAGATGATTTTTCAATAGAACCATCATTATACATATCAGATTCACTTCTTTTACCAATATATAAATTATGAATAGCTAATAAATTTCTAGTATTTTTATTAAAAATCGTATCATTTTTGTAAATAGCTGTTAGATTATCATAAATTCTACTTACTGAATAATCATTTATGCCATCTGTTCTATTTCTTTCAGTATTGAAACGATCATCCCAAACTACTCTATTACCTTTTTCGTTATAAATTAATACTAATTGATCATTTTCAATTTTTACAATACGCCACATTTTACCAGAAAACTTAACAAAATTGTTAGGATTTTCACCACGATATACTAACTCTCCATTTAAATCGTATAAACCTTCTCCACTATATACTTTAGTTTCTTTTTCTTTAATATAAGAAGTAATTAACTTAGTGGAATAATTTGTACCACAATCTAATAATGGAGTATATCTATATTCACCACCAGCATAACTTACTACTACTTTGGCAGAGCAAGTAACTCCTTTCATTTTTTTTGTTAAATCATTCATATTTTTTAAATAACCAGCTGCTGTTAAGGAAGCATCTGTTGTTGATACTTCTTCTTGTTCGTTTTGAGGAAGAAGTGACTGATTATCACTATAATATTTTTGAGCTGCTTTTAGTACCTTATTTTCAATATCTTTATAACTAGTTTTACCAAATATAGCATTATAAATTAATAAAATAATTGTGATAAAAACAAGTAATCCAAGTATACCACCTGTTATCATTAATAATTTCTTTTTTCCCATGTTTTTCATAATACTCTCCTCTTTTGATACCACAATTATAGCAAATTTTTCTCTTTAGTACAATATATTTCAAAATTGATTCCAAGAACAAAAGAAGTAAAAACTATTTACTTCTACTATTTTGCCTGTGGTAAATTTTCTTTATAATAATCATATAACTCTTTAAAGCGTGCAAAGTGTACTATTTCACGTTGTCTTAACCATAATAATGGTCCTATAATATCGGCATCATCTGTTAAATCTATCAAACTTTCATATACAGCACGAGCTTTTTCTTCTGCAGCCATATCTTCACTTAAATCGGCAAGTGCATCTCCAGTTGTTGCAAAATAAGTCACTGTAAATGGTACACCACTTGCATCTACTGGGTAAATAGCATTTTTATGTTCTGCATAGTGACTAGCTAATCCAGCTTCTTTCATTTCCTCAGGCGTTGCACCTTTCATTAACTGATATAACATTGCACAAATAATTTCGATATGCGCTAATTCTTCAGTACCAATATCAGTTAAAAGCGCCTTTCCTCTATTATCTGGCATTGTATATCTTTGATTTAAATAACGAAGTGCTGCTCCTAGTTCTCCGCCAAAACCACCATATTGAGTAACTAATTGTTTAGCAAAAGCTAAATTCTTTTTCTTAATTGAAACAGGATACTGTAATCTTTTTTCATATGCCCACATCTTACATTTCCTCCATTTCCCATGGCCAAGCATATGCTTCCCAACTAAAATCGTTTGTATTAGATGGACTATCTGCTAAAATAGGACCATATTTTTTTTCATATGCCTTAATCGCATCACTTGCTTTTTTCTGATATTCATTATATAACTGAATCATATTGGTATCATTTGGATAAATATCTAAATATAATTTTAATTCATGAGCAGCAAAAGTAGTCTGGTTTACATTTAATAAAAGTTCTGCTTGTTCATTATTAGGAATTAATTTAGCAGGTTGATAGTTTAAATATTGATCATATAAATCTGGAAATAAATTACCCTTTATATATCCTTCATAGATAGGCATTATATTTTGATTGTTCTGACTATTTTGATTATTATTCATCATTTGATTTTGATTAGGCACCATCATATTATTAAAAGTATTTATATTAGGATATCCAAAATCATTAAAATTCACATTATTATTCATAAAATCTCTCCTCTAATTTAGTGTATGAAGTATGCCTATTTAGGAGTGGGCTTTTACCTAGTAAGAAAAAAAAAACTACCTTAAAGTAGTTTTAAATAGAACTTGTATTTTCTTCTATTAATTCTTTAAATTTTTTATCAAAATTTACTAATTCTTTACGGATTACATCTGGATAAATATTTTTTGAATTTTCAATAGCATTTCTAATATCTAAAATATTCACTTCTTTCCTATTATCAAAAACAGCTTGAGAAAAAGCTTGTGACAATAGCGTCAAACAAATATCTGGATATCTTGAACCTATTCCATATACTCTTTTATATTCTGAAGTAATATCTACGATAAAAGACATAATTTCACTTTGAATATAGTTACTATATTTTAATTTGGCACCTGTATTTTTTTCTATTTTAGGAAGCGTTCCCATTAAAATTTTTACAGTTTGTTCTTTGGTTGGTTCTAATACATCAATTCTTTGGAAACGTCTAACAAACGCTTTATCACGAAGAATATATCTTTCATATTCATCATTTGTGGTAGCTCCTATCATTTTAATACTACCTCTTCCTAGACTTTCCTTAAACATATTTGCAAAATCTAAGCTAGATTCATTGGTTGCACCCATTAACATATGAATTTCATCAATAAAAAGAATTACTTTATCTAATTTTTTAATTTCATTTACTAATGTCTGTAGTCTAGTTTCTCCTGTTGGTAATGTTCCTAAAAGAGATGCTGTTTTTATACTAATAATGCGATATCCTTTTAAAGCATCAGGAACATGATTTCGTTCTAATAAATAAGCTAATCCTTCTACAATACTAGTTTTTCCAATACCAGGTTTTCCCACCAAAATAGCTGATTTTTCAACTGTTAACAAAATTAAAATTAACTGTTTAATTTCCTCAGTACGACCAATGGCTGGATTCGTAATATAATCCTTACTACATAAATCATCACCATAGCTTGCTAAGATACTGATATTTCCTGTTTTTATAGCGTTTTCTCTTAATTCTTCTAATAATTTAGATTTCACAACTGGTAAGTTACTTAAATCTTCCTCATATTTAGTATCTTCTCCTTTTTCATCTAATTTTATTTTATCTTCTTTTTCTAATTCTTCATCAATATTAATAATTGGTGGTTGTTTTGCTACAATTAATTGACTAATATTATCTTGACTTGGGATACTCTCATTTACTGAAGTAACTTGTTTTTGTGGTTCATTTTCTTGCTTTTCTTGAAATTGAGCCCAAATTGGTGGAGTAGCTGGTGCATTCCTTTTCGCTCTATACACCATTCTTTCTTTAGGCTTTTCTAAGTATGGATTATTTTCAACTACTGGTATTTTATTTTCTACTTGTGACTGTGACTTTAGAATTTCTTGTTCTAAAGCAGTATCTATTCCACTATCAACATTTAAGTTATCTAATTCTTTTTCAATTTTTTCTACATTTACCGGCGATGTGATATCTTCTTCTTTTTCTATAGTAGACTCAATTACATTATTAGAAAATGATTGATTTCTTTTTTCATTATTAGATTCCAAAGTAGATAAACTAGAAAAACTAGGAATCGTACTTTCTATATTTTCATTACTCTTACTAATAAAAGAACTGTCATTAATAGGAGTAATCACTTGATTATCAGTAGTAGAATTATCTTGACTAGGATTAGAAAAACTAGAAGTCATAGTGTTATCTTGTACTGGCTTAGAATCTATAAATTGAAAGGAAGGCATTTCTATTTTTTCTTCTTGATTAGTAGAACTCATCTCTTTATTTATTAAATTAGAATCTTTATTTACAGGATTTATTATATTACTAGAAGATATTAAATTATTATCAGTAGAAATATCTTGAGAAATAGTTTCCTTCATTACTGGTATCTGTGGAGAATCAAATGATACTGGCTTCTCTTCTGGAATTTTATCTAATTGGTCATAAAAATCATCTGAAAAAATAAAACGATTTCTAGTTTGAGTTTGGTTATCTTGATTACTAAATTCTTGATTCATTTGAATTCCTCCCCTAGTTTATTCTTTGTTTTTATTATACCATTTCTATTGCTACTTTAAAACGTTTTTTGAAATTTATTGAAACTTTTTACTTTTACTTTGAATACTTAATTATATCTTTACAAGTAGTTATTATATCATTGTTTTCTGCCTTTATTTATAAAATTTATATATGATGATATTTTCTATAAATATTTTTCTCATTTTGCCATTATCATAACCATTCATTTATGTAAGAAGCAATAATTTTTGACTATTTTTTATAAAAACTTCAAATGATTAGTTATTTCTATTCTTTATTCTTTCTTTTAATACTTTAATATAATCTTCATTTATTATTTCTTTGTCACTAATATTGGTAGTAAAAAAATCATTTAATAGACATAAATTTTTCATTTTAAATAATGAAGCAAATTCATAAATAGTAAGACTTTTTTGATAACTTACTACACCATCATGTATATTTTTAATGGTAATTTCTCTATCTGTTATGCGTTTATTATAATTATATTCATCTACTTCAATATTACCATGAGCAATAGCATTTCTAATATGTTCTATTATATTTATATTTCTAACATATTTTTCAAAATCAAATGATTCTAAGAATTTTTCCATTTCTTGAATTAAATTTAAATTTTCGTAATATACAAGTTCTGCTTCTTTTAAATTCGATTTTAAATTTTTAAGTCTATCCTCATTAATTTTACTTTTTTCTGTATGTTCTAAATATTTTTTTAAACTATCCAAACACTTCTTTACTCTTTTTTTAATATTTCTATTTTATTTTTATACTTATCAATATCACTTTTATAATTTAAAAATTCATGTTCAATTATCATATTAGAATCGTCTAATAATGATAAATCTAAAAGTGAAAAATCAAATGATTCTTTTTTTACAATTTGTGCTAAATCATAATTTCCCTTTTTGGTTAATCCTTTTTAGATATATATTTATCATTATTTAATAATCTATCAATATTATTTTTATATTCATGTAGACTCTTATATTCTAAAGAATCATTCTTTATTCCAAAAAATATCATACTAACACCCTATGTTAATTATAACACTAGTATTTTATTTAGTGAATTTATTAAGTTAACTAAATTGGAACAATTATAAAATTTTTATTGCATAATTATTACTCTTTTTGTATAATACTAGCCAAATAAATGGAGGAATATATGGGATATTTTTATAGAGCTGTAAATGAACATGAAATTAGTAATAATCATAATGGATATTTATGTAATTTAAATATTCATAAAGATGACAATGAGAAAATGAAAAAAGCATTTAAAAAGATAATAAATGAAGTTTTTGGAAAAAATTTAATTGGTGATTTTTCTTTAGCAATTGATCGTATTATTGGACATATTAATGGTAAAAATTTAAATTATTCTTTATGGATATCGACTTCAAAAGATTTTAATTATGTTGCTAGAGAATATACTATACCCCAAAATGGAAATTATAATATTGACGATTATCGTAAAGAAATAATAGTCATTAAATCAGATAGAAAAATAGAAGTTGAAAATGATAGAAATAGTAGAAATGCATCATCTTTTTCTGGAAAATTTATTGATGTATCTAATCATAGATTAAAAGAGTACAACAAAAAAGGATTAATACTTCCTTATGCACAGAATAAAAATTCATCTGCTCCTCTAAGCGAAATTTTAAAATCATTCATAATTGATGAAAATGGTAATTTAGTATATAAAAGAAGAATTGATGGGTTTGATAATTTTGCATATTCTGCCAATGAAGTATTATTTTTTGATAGTATTAATAAAGATGATATTGCTTTAAAATTAAATCCGTTAATGCAAGATATTATATATACATATACACATGATAAATCAATTGAGGAAACAAATAAATTAGTTTTTGAAATTTATAAAAGATTTCATGATAAAGATTTTAGACATTTACTTTCTAAAGAAGAATTAAATATCTACAATTATCTATATGTTCCACATGAAGATAAATATAATTCGTTGGTAACACTTATTAATAATGTATATTTAAATAGTTATGATATTGAACAGGCATATGAAATATTAAAAATGGTTAAAAGAGGTATTCTTATGAAAATTACAGGCTTAAATAGTATTAGTATCGTTGATGATGATATTTATGTTCTAAATAGTATAGAAGAAGCTATGAATTTTTCTAATAAAAAAAGGCATGATATTATTTATTGCCTTGATCATGAAAAAAATTTGTTGGTAAAGCAAGATATTTTAAAAGAATGTAATGAGAGGAAAATAAAAAAATATAAGAAATAAAAATTTTTAGGAAATAAAAGAAGATTCGATTCCTAATCAATTTTCTCGTTACTTAATATATGGCTGAATAATAACATTTCTTCACTTCTATATTTTATTATGTCATTATCATCTTCTATTATTAAATCATAATATCCATCCATTTCAGCATCTTGAGGACACATACTTATTTTAATACCGTTATTTAATATAAATTTTATAGATTTAAAATAATCACCACCAGCTGGAATAGTAATCATTGATGAAATACTACCATTACTTATCCATTTTTCATATGAACCATCGAAACCATCTATTTGAATATCACTTATCTTATCATAGTTTCCATGCATTTCAATAATTTCTTTCATTCTAAAACTATCTTCAATTCTATTTCGATTTTCATCAAAATCCCATCCATGAATTTCATGGTAATTATTTAAATAATCAATATCTTTATTTGAAACACTTCCAATAGTTTGTTTTATTTTTTCAGGTGTTATTTTTCTATAATCAAGGTAAATACTTGAATAATTAGTAAACTCTATTATTAAGCAATAATCATTATCAAATAAAAAGTATAATGGTTCTTCTAATGTATTGTATTCTATTTTATTATTATCTTTTCTAGGAATCGCATCATCGAACGAAAAAATTCTATTAATGTTAATGTTTCCTACTTTTTTCTTTATAACATCTAATACAAATTCTAATTCAGTTCTAGTTTGAATATCTTCCCATTTGCACATAAGAATCACCTCCAATTAATTATATTATACCATCCTTTTTTAATAAAACTTGTTCCAAAATTATTCCCAAAAATTATTTTCAATCTTCTATATGCACACAAGTTATGATAAAATGGTCACAAAAATGAGAACACAGTTAAATGCTCTCTTCAGGGGGCGACTAAGTTCCATATTGTCAATATTTATAAAATTAATAAAACCCTTTATTTATAAATGGTTATGCATATATCAGTTTATTTAAGTTTATTCAAATTTATATAGTTTTAGGTAATTTACGTACCTAAATTAGTACCTAAAAATTATAGTTCATTTTTCACTTTTGATAAGAAACAACAAACAATAATATACAAGATAAAAAATACAATGGCAGCTATTATAACATTTTTAATTAAAAGTGAAATTCCATAAAATGAAAATGTAATTAATGCGAAATTAAAGGTATATAAAATGCTACCAATCGCTGGAGCTTCACCACTTTCGTAAATGCATCCTGTCAAAAAATAAGATAACCCACCAATAATTGCTCCACCAACTACTAAATTAAACAAATCTGCTATACCTTGTGTAGCAAAAACATTAACAAATGGGTTGGGTAAATACACTTGTCTTAGTATACTTCCTATAATACTAACAATACCATACATAAGTTATCACCTTCTTTAGTAAGATATTATACCATAAACAGAAAAAAGAACCAATAAGGTTCTTATAATTAACTATTTACTAAATTTTCTATATCATTACATAAAGGCAATAGATGTTCTATTTTTTCTACTATTCTTTGTTGTTCTTCAAGTGGTGGTAATGGAAATGGCAAATCAGAAAGATCATCTTTTGAAAATCCAGCTTGAGCACTTCTATTACCATTTTTAACCTTTGATTGATATAAATCTGAAAGATAATAATAATATAAAAATTCTTTGTTTATTAGTTCTGGAAATTTGATAAATACTCTGGCCAAAGCAACATTATACGCACCATCTTCAGCCCAAAATACCTTTCCTAATGAACCTCCATATCTTGCAAGAATTATATCTCCTTTTTCTGTAAATTTAGATACATCTTCTTTTTTTACATATACAGGTTGTGGATTAGGCCCATAATCTCTTGTTTGATATAATTGGACATAACCTTCCTTTTTGGTAGTTGAAAACTTGCTTTTTGGCGGCTGAGATCCTCCTATAACTTCAAACATATCATTATGTCCAAACCACTTCCAATTATCTGGAATATTGAAAGGAATATCATCACTTTTTAAAGAACTACATAGAGTGGTATTTACTGATTCGTTTTGAGATTGAACACTCATTTTTCCTTGCATTGCATATAGAAAAATAGATTTTTTTATGTCCATACTAAAATTCTTTTTTAATAATTCTATTTCTTTTTCTAATGGTTCAATTGAATCTAGCTTGTCAAAAATATAGTCTATTTTTTCTACTATTCTTTGTTGTTCCTCTATAGGCGGAAAAGGTATCAAAAAATTTCTAACGTCATCTACATTTAAATTACCTTGCGATGATTCTTTTCCAGTTATATTTTTAATTGAAGTAGAAATACCATATGGCGAATTTAACCAATATAAAATATATTTGTTATTAATTAAATTATAATCAACTAATTTTATAAGAGTAAGGCTAACATAAATGGCAAAATCCATATCAATATCTATTATTGCCGATTCTCCAATGCCAGCTCCAACTCTTGTTAACAAAATATCATTTTTTTCAGGCTTACATGTATTTGTCAATTTTTCATATAATTCATTACTAATTAACTTATGATCATCTGGCTTAAACTCAAATGGCTTAACATTCTTAGCTGATAAAAATGGCATCCCTTCTGAAACATATTGAGGAGTTGAAGCATATCCACATGTCATAACACTACATAAATCTATAAACCTTATCCATTCCCATGAATTTGGAATATTATATGTTTCATCTTCATTAGTTATCTCTTTACCTTTTGGGGTTTTTTTATACTTTTTATTTTTTATATTATCTTCCTTTATTTTATTTATCTTATTAATTGTTTCATGAACATCCGTATCATTTTCTTCCCTAATAGATAAGTTTCCTTGAAAAGCCTGCTGTAAAATACTCTTTTTTAAATCACTAACTATCATTTTATTTCTCCAATTAGAGATATTATTTTCTTTAATTTATCATCTAATTCTTTTTCTAATTTTTCTCTTTTGTTAATAAAATTATCCATAGTTTCTTTTGGGGATAATATTATTTCCTCTTTAACAGGATATCTACATTGATCTAAATTATAATTCATATCAATAATTTCTTGTTTTGTAAATTTCTTAGACTTCCAAGTCTCGCTAAGAGATTCATCATCTCTAGGGTCTTTTATTTCAATTCTATTGTTCCACCAATCAATTACTTCATTAAAATGTTTTAATTCTACGGGCTTAGTTTTACTAAAAGCCTTATAACCTTTAGGTAAATCCATTCTATAAAACCAAGTCTCTTGTGTATGACCTGTTTTATCAAAGAATAATAAGTTAGTAGCAATTGAAGTATAAGGTGCAAATATAGAACCAGGCATTCTAATTATTGTGTGCAGATTGCAATCCTCCATTAATTTTCTTTTAATAGCAACTTTCGTATTATCTTGCCCAAATAAAAATCCATCTGGTAATACAATTCCTACTTTTCCATTTTCTTTAAGTCTATATAAGATTTCAACTATAAATAAATCAGCAGTTTCCGAATCACGAAGTTCAGTTGGAAAATTTTGTTGAATTGATTTCTTTTCCGTTCCACCATATGGAGGGTTCATAAGGATAACATCAAATTTATCGTCTTCTTCATAATCTCTTACATTTTTTTCTAAAGAATTACCTCTTATAATATTAGGTTCATTTATATCATGTAATAACATATTTGTTGTACATAACAAATATGGTAATGATTTCTTTTCAACACCATAAAAGGCTTTTTTTAATTCTTCATTTGAAGATGTGTCTTCTGCGCTTTCTTTCATATGATTAAGTGCTGATACTAAGAATCCACCTGTACCACATGCAAAATCTGCTACTGATTCTCCTATTTTTGGATCAACCATTTTAACAACAAAATCTGTTACAGCTCTAGGAGTATAAAATTCTCCTGATTTACCTGCTGATTGTAAATCTTTTAATATTGTTTCATATATTTCATTAAATGCATGTCTTGTTTGAAAATCTGTTAAATCTATTTCATTTAAAACATTAACAACTTGTCTAATTAATACTCCGTCTTTCATATAGTTATTTAAATCTTCAAATACTTCTCTAACTATTCTACCTCTAATAGGAGTTGTTTCATTTATTTCTAATTCTTTTAATGCATTAAATAAATTAATTATAAAGTTAGATAATTCATCACCAGTCATAGCTTTCCCATCTTTATTATCTGGTGCCCAATTTCTCCATCTATATTTTTCTGGAATAATTGATCTATAATCATCTTCTAGTATTTCCCATTCTGATTCTTTTGCATCATATAGCTTTAGGAATAACATCCAAACTATTTGTTCTATTCTTTGTGCATCTCCATTAACACCAGCATCCTGACGCATTATATCTTGTAGTCTTTTAATCATTGTTCCTATGTTCATCTATTTTCACTCCTAACTGTATAATAATCTTTTTACATTATTTATCATATTTAAATATTTTTCTTTTCCACCAAATAAATTAACTATTGGAACTAGTCCGCCAAATTTATTAAAGTTTTTTACTTCTAATAATCTGATATTTTCAAGTTCTAATACACCTTTATTTTGATATACATTTAAGATTTCATCTATAACATTTTTTTGACTTTCAGTATATTGATTAATCTCTTCGCTTTCTTTTACTTTTTCTACTCTTTCTTCTTTAGGTACTACTTCTTTATCAAAAGCAACATTACTTAATAAATCAAATATATCAACATTATCATTTACTTTATCAAATAATGCATCAACCATAACACCCTCACCTAATAAGAATTCAACAAATTCTTTTTTAGAATCAGCTCTAAGCCACTCTTGCTCAAATCCTTCATAATTTGTATACATTCTTTTAAGATTTTTCTTTGAATATTCCATAATAGATTCAGTAATTAACTTACCATCTGCATCATAATACTTGATTGTTTCATTTAATATTGAAACATCAACACCATTTATATATACTTTCTTAAATCCTTCGTCATCAACATCACCACTTATTGGTAAATTGGGTTTATCATTTTCGATTCCAAAAGATTTAGGTGTTTTAGGTTCTTTACCATCTCCACCATCAACATCTAATACCATTTCAGCAGGTCCATTGAAGTTTGGATCTGCAAATTTTTCAGAATTATTTCTAAAATCCATTATAGTAAAATATTCTTTACCTTTGCTTTCGTATAATCTAGTACCTCTTCCTATAATTTGTTTGAATTCTGTCATTGACTGAATATCTTCATCTAGTGCTATAAGCTTAACAGTTTTTGTATCTACACCAGTAGAAAGTAATTTAGAAGTTGTAGCTATTACTGGATATACAGTATTAGCATCAATAAAATCATCTAATTTATTTTTACCTTCCATATCATTACTTGTTATTCTAACAACATAATTTGGATTTTGTTGCATCATATCTTCATTTTCATTTGCTAATGCATTTCTCATTCTTAAAGCATGTTCAGTGTCTACACAAAATACTATTGTTCTTGAATATCTATCTGTTGCTTTAAGGTATTCTGTAATTCTTTTAGCAACAACTTGCGTTCTTTCATCTATTACAATAGTTCTATCAAAATCATGAACTGTATACTCTTTATCCTCTACTTCATATCCATCTTCATCTAGTTTACCTTTTTCAGGTCTATAACCTTCTAAGTCTTTATCTAAACTTACTTTAATAACTTTATATGGTGCTAGGAAACCATCTTCAATTCCATCCTTTAATGAATATGTATAAATTGGTTCACCAAAATAATTAATATTTGAAACATCATTTGTTTCTTTTGGAGTAGCTGTCATACCAATTTGAGTAGCACTATTAAAATAAGTTAATATCTCATGCCAGTTTGAATCATCTCTGGCACTACTTCTATGACACTCATCTACTATAATTAAGTCAAAAAAGTCAGGGTTAAATTGTTTATATATTTGTGCTTCACTACTTCTTAATTGATGATATAAAGACATATATATTTCATATGATGAATCCATATTTCTATTTTCAACTTTTGTCATAACTTTTTGGAAAGGTTTAAAATCATTTTGCATTGTTTGATCAATAAGAATATTTCTATCAGCAAGATATAGTATTTTCTTTTTTGAACCAGACTTGTATAATCTATGGATTATTTGAAAAGCAGTAAATGTTTTACCTGTTCCAGTAGCCATTACTAAAAGAATTCTCTTTTGACCTTTTGCTATCGCTTCAACAGTTTTATTAATTGCAATTCTTTGATAATATCTTGGAGTTTTATATGCACTCATAAAATAATAAGGTTCAGTAATAACTTTTAATTGTTCTTCTGTTAATTCCTTTTCTTCCACATATCTATTCCATAACTCTTCAGGTGTTGGGAATTCTTCCATAGATAATTCTCTTTCTTTGCCTGTTAATCTGTCATGTTCATAAAACTTAGAACCATTTGAAGAATATGCAAAAGGAATATCCAAATCAACTGCATAACCTATTGCTTGTTGAATACCATGTGCTTCAGTAACATTATTATCTTTAGCTTCAATAATTGCTATTGGTAAATTTGATTTATATGATAACAGATAATCAACGAATTTTCTCTTACCTCTAGTTGCCACATTTTCTCTAACGTTCATTTTACCAGCAGTATAGTAATATTCACATCTTACTTGAGTTTGAATATCCCAATTAGATTTTTGAATTGCTGGAGTAATATATTTTATTTTTATATCTTCTTCGCTTAACTCTTTAATACTTACCATACTACTCACCACCTATTATTTTTTTTAAAGAAACATTATCTTTATTTTTCCATTCAGTATAACCATTTGCATTTCTACCTAGAATAGCAATCGCTGCCATTGAAGGTGATGAAAATAAATGATCATTTATATATACATTATCTACTAAATCTGTTGAACTTCTTTCTTTTTCAAAAAATCCATTTAATGAAGGTGATAAACTCTCAAATACACCTTCTTTTACTTTAGATCCTTTTAAAACAACAAATCCTTCATCTGTTAACATACCATGTGCATATTCAATGCCATTATTAGTTAAATGAAGAGTTTTATCTTCTTTATCATTTTTATCAACTAAACTAATAAATAATTTATATCCAAACATATTGGCTATTATTTTTATTTTAGATATAAATTTTTCTGCTCTAATTTCATCTGCATTGCTTAAAGATGATTTAGTTGGATTTGATTCATTTTTTATAATATATCTGCTTGCTTTTCTACTCATCTCATATAGTTCATGTTCAATATATTTTATATGAGCTTTGTTTAATGAATTATCTTTACTAACGAATACAATACACTCATTCCAAAAATCTTTATTTTTGTTGTGTTGTGATAATCTATTATAAATATCCTCTGCTTCACC
>UQOS01000013.1 GCA_900542735.1 uncultured Mycoplasmatota bacterium
TTTATGTAAAAAATATTACAAAATTTTAGTCTATTAAATCTTTCATCAGGTTAATTATATTGTTTAATAGCAAGAAAAAAACATAATCGAATATGTCGACTTTCTTGTTTATAACTATTCATTTATAAACACTAATTAGGGAAGGTAACATAAAATTCTTTAAAAGAAATTTAATAAAAAATGAAAATAATACTTGTAATAAATAAAACGAATTGCTATAATGAATATTAATTGAAAAATAACATAACGTTTTATTATTTCTTTAAGTTATATACTTAACGAAGCTATATATCGAAAATTATATTACTAAAGTCATTATATTTCAAGCAAAAAATAGAAAAAGTAATTTTTCTATTTTTAACTTATTAGAAACACTTTTGAAAAAATACTAAATCTCTGAAAGTTAGTTGTTTCAAAAGCTAGGACGATATTTTTTTAGAAAATTTACTTCGTTAAGTATATAACTTAAGGAAAAGAGGAATAATAAAATAAATCCTAGGAACAAAGGAAAAAGAAAGGAGAAAATGTATGAAAAAAGAAAAAAATAAAAAGTATGAGGTAGGTATTACATTAATAGCATTAGTGGTAACCGTAGTAGTGTTAATAATTATAGCTGGAGTAACTTTAAGCCTAACAATAGGTAATGGAGGAATAATGAAAAGAGCAAAATCAGCTGTAAATGATTATGCCTCTCAAGACACAAAGGAAGAAAAACACTTTAATGATCTAGCCGACTGGGTTGATAAAAATGGCAGAGAAAATGAATATATAAAAGTTCCAGTTAATACCAAAACTGAAGAAAACGGAACAATAAATGGAAAAAAAGCAGGAACAAACAATCCAATAATTCCAGAAGGATACACTCCGATAGATGCAGGAAGTGCAATACTACTAGCTAAAAAGATAGAAAAAATCCCTAAGACTGGATGTAATACTAATCCTGCTACAAACATTAATTTAATGTCTGCTCCACCTAATGATTCTTTCTTAAAGATAAAGTTTCCGAGTAACATAATTAAGTACATAATTAAAAAAGTTAAAATTCCACTACCTAGTTGTAGTAAACCACCTTTTAATCCTAAATTTAAAAAGTTAACAGCAACAATAATAATACTACAAGTTAATGTTACTTCATCTGGAATAATCATATAAGTTAAATCACTCACAATTACGATACTAAATAAAGAAACTAATACTAAAGAAATAATTAGTTCGTAACTAAACCCAAAAGAATAAAAACTAACTGCAAATAATAATCCTGTTATTAATTCAATAAATGGATAAAAAATAGAAATTTTACTACCACAATTCTTACATTTACCACCCTGAAATAAATAAGATAAAATTGGAATTAGCTCCCATGGTTTTAATCTTTTATGACAGTTAGGACAATAAGAATATTTAGGAGTAACAATAGATTCTCCTTTTGGTAAACGATAACCTACTACATGATAGAAGGAACCAAAAATGGTTCCCAGTATGAAAAATATAACTATATAATATATCATAAAGCCCCCTAGCCCATGCTACCAACTGCACCATAGATATCAAACATTGGAATAACGATAGATAATAGTATGAAACCAACAGCTACTGCTAAGAAAATAATGGTAATTGGTTCAATTAAACTTTTTACTGTCGTAATGGCATTTTTATGTAAGCCACTATAATAGTTAGCTACTTTTTCCATCATATCACCAAGTTTACCAGTAGATTCTCCTGTTACTAGCATTTCATAAGCAACTACTGGAAAAGCCCAATGTCCTCTAAATGATTCTGATATTTTTCCACCTTTACTTAAAGTATCTAATGTATTCATAATAATTTCTTTATAAACTTCGTTATTAGATATTTTAGAAAGAATAGCCATACTATCTGTAATATGAACACTATGATTTAATAATTGAGCAAAAGTTCTAGTAAACATACTTACTTCACTATAAATAATGATATTTCCAATTACTGGTGTTTTCATTAAGATAACTTGAATCATTTTACGAAATGATTTAATATTTTTATAGGCTGTAATTAACATGATTAAAATAGCTGTTATAATAGAAATAATAATAATGTAATACTGAGATACAAAACTACTCATATTCATAGTAAATACCGTAATAGCTGGTAGACTAGTTTCTGTTTCAGCATACATTTTTACGAAACTAGGAACGATATATACTAAACAGAAAATAACGACAGCAAGTGATACGATTAAAATGATAATTGGATAAGTTAATGCTGTAATCATTTGTCTTTTTGTTTGATCAATAGAAGTATAATAATCACTCATTTCATCTAATGTTGTTGGTAAATCTCCTGTCATTTCACTTGTTTTTACCATATTAATTAATAATCTAGGAAAAACATCGCTTTGATTTTCTAACGCAGTAGAAAAACTCTCACCTGCTACTAAATCATAAATTATTTTCTCATATACTTTTCTTTTACTAGCATTCTCTGTTTGTCTAGCTAAGATACGAACAGAATCTACTAAAGGAATTCCTGCTTTAATATAAGTAGATAATTGGGTTAAAGCAAAGCTTAGTTCATTGCTTTTAAAATGTGTTCCAAATAAACTAATATTCATATCTAGACTAAATTTTTTACGTGGTTCTATTTTAATAATTTCATAACCCTCATTAATTAAGAAAGCTTCTACTTCACTAATACTTTTAGCATCAAAAGAACTTTTAATAATCTTCCCAGTGTCACTTTTTACTTGATAATTAAAAGTAATTAAATCTGTTTTATCAGCATTTTTATCTTCTAACAATTTATCAACATTACTGGTAGATGAGATTGTGTTAGCAGTTTCTTGTAATAATTTTTTCTGTCTTTCTTCTTTTTCTAGTAATAACTCTTGTTTTATCTTAGCTTCTTTTCTTGCATCTATTATTTTCTTTGGTAAATGAATGATATTATTTACCATGTGATATGTTTCTATAAAAATATTCATACTATCAACCCTTTATCTTATACTTTCTACTTTATACGTCTAGTATAGCATACTCTTAGTTTTTTTTAAACATTTTTTTCTTGTTTTCATATAATATTGTGAGGAGTGAGATTATGTTTGGAAGTGGCTTCTATAATCCTTATTTGTATCAACCTTATTATCAAGCAGCAAATGTAGCTTCTAATTTAGGAAGTGCAACAGGCACTGGAATATTAGGAAAAAGTGGTGGCCTAGCTGGTTTTAAAGGTTTATTAAGTAAATTTAGTTTTAGTAGCTTTTTAAATGGTGCTAGTAAAACTTTAAATGTTGTTAATCAGGCAATTCCTATTTATTATCAAGTTCGTCCTATGATAAATAATGCAAAAACTATGTTTCGAATTATGGGTGCTGTAAAAGATGATAGTAGCACTACTAGCCAAAATGCAACAAAAACAAGTTCATCAAATACCACAAATTCTCAAACAAAAAAACCGGTAGTAAATAGAAAAATTGAAAACGATAATTACAGTGTTGATACAAATAATCCTGTTTTCTTTATTTAAAAAGAACTACATTATTTTGGAGATTAAATGTAGTTCTTTTTTTAATTCTAATCTTTTTTTAATATATTTTTTAGGTAATACTTCTAGTAGCTTTTCTTTTTTGATAGCCTCTTTTTTTATGTATTCTAAAAACAAAGTATCTTTTTTTTCTAATAAAATTGGTCCAAATAAATAATCTTTATCATGATATTTCTTTTTTCCTCTTTCAAAAACGATGATGGAATAAATAATATTGTTTTCTTTTACTAGCATCTCTTCCTGAATCATGAATCCTAATTTCGTAATTTCTTTTCGTACTGAATAAGTATCACTATTAGGCGATAGGATTATTCTGTTTACATTTTTATAGGTATCTTTTGAATATTTTAAAATTCCTATCATATTTAATCCACCCATACCAGAAATAATAATGGTATCAATATCATTTTCAATTGTAGAAATACCGGGTCCTAGTTTTACTTTTATTTTATCTTCTTGCTGGTATTTATGAATATTTTCTTTAGCATGAATTAGTGGCCCTTCTTTAATATCTGATGCAATTACTTTTTTAGGTTTTTTATTTTGAGAAATATAAATACTTAATAAGGCATGGTCACACCCAACATCTATAATAGATGCATTTATTGGTACAAGCTCTGCTATTTTTAATAATCTTTGATTTAACTTTACTTTCATTCTTCCACCCTTACTTATTATAATAGAAAAAAAAGACTATTTCTAGTCTTAGTTCGTTAAAAAGTCTTTTAGTTTTCTAGAGCGTGATGGATGTCTTAATTTACGTAATGCTTTTGCTTCAATCTGACGAATTCTTTCTCTTGTTACACCAAAGATTTGTCCTACTTCTTCAAGTGTTCTACATTGGCCATCATCAAGACCAAATCTTAATCTTAGTACTCTTTCTTCCCTATCTGTTAAAGTTAATAACACACCACTTAATTCTTCTTTTAACATTTCACTTGTTGTATATTCCTCTGGAGACATTGTTCTTTCATCTTTGATGAAATCTCCTAAGTGAGAGTCGTCTTCTTCTCCAATTGGAGTTTCAAGAGATACTGGATCTTGACTGATTTTATATACTTCACGAACTTTATCAATACTAATTCCTAATTTTTTAGCAATTTCCTCATCAGTTGGCTCACGATTTAATTCTTGTGTTAATTGTCTTTGAACACGAGCAAGTTTATTAATTGTTTCTACCATATGTACAGGAACACGAATAGTTCTAGCTTGATCAGCAATCGCACGGGTAATTGCTTGACGAATCCACCATGTTGCATAAGTTGAAAATTTAAATCCTTTTGATGGATCATATTTTTCTACTGCTTTCATTAATCCAATATTTCCTTCTTGAATTAAATCTAAGAATAACATTCCACGTCCTACATAACGTTTCGCAATAGATACTACTAAACGTAAGTTAGATTCTGCTAACATTTTTTTAGCATATTCATCTCCTTGTTCAGCACGAAGAGCATATTCATATTCTTCATCAGTTGTAAGTAAGTTAATACGACCAATTTCTTTTAAATACATTCTAACAGGATCATTGATTTTAATATCTTTTGATAAAGCTAGATCATCTAAATCAATAAGTCCACCATCTTCATCATCATCATCTGGATTTTCATCTGCTTGGTCAGCTGTGATTTCAATATTATTATCGACTAAAAAATTATATAAATCATCTAGAGAATCACTATCTACTTCTAGTCCTTTTAATTCATCTGCCAATTGTTCGTAAGTAATAAAACCATTCTTTTTCCCTAATTCTAATAAACTTTGTTTTCTTTCTTCAAATGTTTTAATTTCTTTTGTCATCACTTTCAACTCCTATTTCACTTTTTAACTATTTGCTTTTAGTTTTGCATTTAAATCTCTAATTTTGGAACCTATTTCTACTTGCATCATAATGTCAGTTTCACTTTTGAGTTTTTTTTCTAATTTTTTAATTTCTTCTTTCACTTGATACTCACGAAGTGTTTTGATATCATCATTTAATTCTTTTTCAGTTACTTCACTATCAAGTTCCAACTCTAATACTTTCTTTAACACTACTAGTAGTTTTTCTTTATCTTGTAAATAGGTATAAAAATCTGCTGGTGTTACTGTACCATATTTTTGGTAATAATAAGAAATTTCACTTGCTAAAAAACGCTCTTCTTCGTTTGGAAAGTTTATTTTTCCCTCATTATAATAATCTAAACATTTCTTACTTACTAACATATAGTATAACAGTGCATAAGTTGCTAGGTAATATTTATCCTTTTTTAAAACTTGCATCTTTGGTGTGATAATTTCTTCTTTATGTTCTAATTTTTTTTCATTTTGAGATAGTAAGGACAATAACCTTTTTTCTAGGGTATTATAACTTATATCGAACTCATTTGCAAGTTTTTTTAAGATAAATTCTCTATGAATTTCATCTTCTATTTTACTAGTTTCCTCTAAAACACGATTAATATACTCAGTTTTTTCTAAATCACTAGTTAAATTTATATTCATTTTTAAGCGTTTTATTCTATAATCACTTAAAGTTATGGCATTATTTATTAAATTTTTAAAGTTATCACCACCATATTTTAAAATATAGTCATCAGGATCAAGTCCACCGTCTAACTCTACTATCTTTACTTCACAGCCTAATTTTTCTAATTCACTACCATTATCTAGACAAGCCTTTCTACCAGGTTCATCACCATCAAAGCCTAAAATAACATGATTTGATAATCGTTTGATAAGATTTGCTTGTTCTTTGGTCATAGCAGTTCCCATTAGGGCAACACAGTTTTTAATACCTGCTTCCTTAGAACGGATAACAGCCATAAAGCCTTCCATTACGATAACTTCATTTTTGCTTCTAACATATTCACGAGCTAAATGATAATTATATAAGGTATCTCCTTTTTGAAAGATTTCAGTACCTTTAGTATTTACATATTTATTTTCTTTGATACCATCATAACGCCTACCAGAAAATCCTACTACTCTACCGTTTAAGTCATATAATGGAAACATAATACGATTCATATAGACATCTTTATCATAACTTGATAAGCCAATATCATTTAAGGTATTTAAGTCATACCCTTTACTTAATAATAACTTTGTTAGGTTGTCCATTTTATCTAAACTTAAACCAATCTTATACTCTTTAATCATTTCTTCTGTAATTTTACGGTTATTCAAGTACTCTTTTGCTTTTTTAGAATAACTACTACTCATATTATTCTGATAATATTTATGAGCAAGTTCGTAGATTTCATATAATTTATCATTCTTAGAGGACTTTTTTTGAATAGTAATACCTTTAATTTCGATTCCTGTTTTCTCTGATAAAATGAGTAATGCTTCTTTAAATGATACATGTTCATAATCCATAATAAAATTAAAGACATTGCCACTTGCTCCACAAGAAAAACAACGATAGATTTGTTTTTCACGAGATACACTCATAGAGGGATTAGTATCATCATGAAAAGGGCAAACTCCAAAGAAGTTTTTGCCTTTTTGTGTAAGAGGTAGATAACTTGAAATAACATCTACAATATCAGTTTTACTTCGTATTTCATTAATGACATTGGTATTATCCATTTTGCTACCCCCCTCTCTTAAAAGTAAATTTATTATAGCACATCTTTCGACAAATTTTACTTAAATTTAGTGATAAATTAAACTTATGAAAAATTTTAAATATATTTTAATTAGTAGTATCATCATCTTTTGTTTATGCTTTCCAGCTCACTTTTTATTTGACATCTTAGATAATGATATCATTGCCGCTATTTTTCCTACAAATGAAAGTATTTTTCAGCATATGAAAATGGTATTTAGTTGCTTCTTTTTCTTCTATGCCATTCTATTTATTCTTAGAAGAAAATTTCATTTTCAAAATATTTTCTTAACAAATCTAGTTAGTAGTGTTACTAGTATTACTATCTTTCTAATTATTTATCTACCTGTTTATTTAAGATTTGGAGAAAATATGATTTTTACTTTTATCTTACTATTTATAACTATTCTATTAGGTCAAATGGTAGGAAGTATATTCTTAAAGAAAGAAGATTATAGAATTATTAATACTATTAGTATCATTTTAATAACTATTATTTTTATCATCAACGGTTATTTAACATATCAACCGATTGAAAATATGTTATTTTGGGATCCACAACATGAAACTTATGAAATTGTATCCAAGTAATTTCAACCATAATAAATAGAAGACTACTTTATCTTCTATTTATTTTTTTCATAAATTTTAATCCAACCATTTTCTAAAAACAATTTTATTTCATCATAACAACTTACTTCTCTACTAGGCATATTTAAAATATAAATTTCTATTTTATTATTATGAATTTGGTTTAACATTATTGTATAAATTACTTCAGCCATACTACTAGGGCCAATATAACCTTTTATTCCTTTTCTTTCTTCATTCATTAAAAATAAAACATCTGTTTTTTCTAAGCTCTCATAAAAACTTTTATAGATATCTTTCAAATTTTCTTTACTAACTTGTTTAGGATAATCAATTACTTCATATCCTTTTTGTTCAAAGTGCTCTTTCCAAGTAATTAATTTTTCATGTAATTTGCTGCTTCCTGATATTACTACTTTTTTCATAAAACTATATAAAATTCTTTCTAGTAAATGTTTCAATATTTTTATCGATATAAATATCAACAGTACCTTTTTCTACTATTTTGACCCAACCAAGTCCATTAATTACTAAATCTTCACGATATTTCATTTCATAAGTAGTTTTTGATAAATCTTTCATAATCGTTTGACGACTTGCATTCATCTTCTTTACTTTTAAACCATTTGGAATATAAAAAGTAAAACTATTTTTATCTCCTTCTACATAATCAATTCTACAAATATCACCTACTACTAAACATTGTCCTTTTTTTATTTGATAAGTTTTTGGCTTCATTTCTTTTTTATGAATAAGTTTTTTTAAAGCTATATTATCTACATAATTAGTAATGTTTCCCCTATCTACTAAACCTGGTGTATCAATTAATGTTAAATTTTCATTTAAAATAATGGCTACAGTATTTAAAGTCGTACTAGGAAGTGGAGAAATAGTAAGTTCCGTATCACTTTCTGAATAGTTTTGAATTAGTTTATTAATCAAACTGCTTTTCCCAGTATTGGTGTGCCCTACTACATATACTTTGTTGGAAGTTTTATATTTTTTTATTTTCTTCATTAATAAGTCTAAATTATAATTTTTATTTGCACTAACAACGATAATATCTTCATAATTTACATCTAGACTTTTGATATACTCTATAATCTTTTCATCTTTTACACTTTTAGGTAGAGCATCTTTTTTATTTAATATCAAAAGCATTTTATTATTCATATATTCTCTTATAGTATGAATGTCTTTATCAATATTTAATAAGTCAACAATATGTAAGACCAAATCTTTCGTTTTTCCTACTGTTTTCAAAATCTCTATATATTCTTCGTTAGATTTTGCTACTACCTGATATTCTCCATAGTTTTTCATTCTAAAACATCTTTGACAAATATCATTTTCTAAACTAGTAACATACCCAGCTTGGGTAATATTTTCATTCTGTAATAAAACACCACAACCTAAACAATATTTATTTTTACTCATAATATACACCTTTTTTCATAATTTCTTTTTGCTCATATTTTTTTAATATTTTTCTTTCAATAAAACGATTCAAGCTCGTTATTTTTAAGTCTTTTGTACCAAGTGGGTCCACTAAAATAGTAAACATATGATAACGATTTCCTCCATAAATATCGGTTACTATTTGATCTCCTATCATACACATTTCTTCTTTTTGAAAGCCATATTTCTTTCTAATTTTACGGTACCCTCTAGAAAGTGGCTTCATAGCATTTGCTACAAAATCACAAGATAAAGTATCGGAATACTTTTTCACTCTTTTTGTTACATTATTAGAAATAATTACTATTTTAAAATCTTTTTTTAAACTATTTAAAAGTTTTTTCGTACTATCTGTTATCTTATCTTGATTAATTAATGCTATCGTATTATCTAAATCAAATATTAAGCACTTAATACCAAGTTTTTTTAACTTTTGATAATTAATATTTTCTATTTTTTGTTGATACATATTGGGATAACACTTCATATAAATCACCTAATCCATATCTATTATACTGAAAAACTATGATAAAGTAAAAGAAAAGATGTTACTCTTTTCCTAATTATTTATATGTTGTCTTACCATATGAGTATTCATATCAATTCTTTCAAAGGTATAACCATTTTCTTTTCCATAGCGAATAATATCTCTTAAGGCATCTCTTGTCCATGTTTTAATATCATGCATTAAAACAATATTAGCACGACTTTTTGATAGATTAGAAGTAACGCATTTATAAACTGCTTCTTTCGATTTAGAAGTATAAGCATCATTAGAATCTACATTCCAGTCATAATAACGGTATCCTTGATTTAGTAATGCTTCTGATAATCTTGTCATAATTTTATTACTATATCTTCTACTAATTGTGTTACTACTTCCTCCTGGAAAGCGCACAATTTTACTTGTTTGTCCAGTAATTCTTTTGACACGATCACTAACTATTTTTAAATCATTAAAGTAAGATTCATCAGATTTATAAACAATAGAATAAGTATGACTTGCTGTATGAAGAGCTACGGTATGACCCTCATCATACATTCTTTTAATTAATTCATCTGGGCCATTATTAGTAACAAAGAAAGTTGCTTTTACGCCTTCTTCTTTTAAAATATCTAGAATAGTTGGCGTTGTAACACTACTTGGACCATCATCAAAAGTTAAATAAATACTTCCTGTTTTGATAACACCACTATTAGGATCGGTTCTTTTTGATATAATCACTTTTCTTTCAATAGAAGCTTTATTACCACCATCATCTTCTACTTCATATTTTAAAGTATAAGTTCCTTCTACCTTTGCTTTTACAGTACCAGTTACTTTTACTTTATCTGTTAAATTACCACTACAGTTATCACTAGCAGTATAGCCAGGCTCCGTAAACTCTTCATCAATTCCTAAATACATAGTTTCTGTACCCTTTAAAGTAATAACTGGTTTTTCCTTATCTACCTTATTAATTTTTCTAATAACTTCTGTTTTATTTTTAGAAGAATCTTTAACAGTATAGATCCATTTATCACTTTCTTTTTTTATAGTTACATTCTTAGTAATATCACCATCATAATCATCACTAGCCTTATACCCAAGTTCTTTAAATTCAGCTGTAGGACAAATATTTACATCTTCTCCACCCTCTAAAGTAATAACTGGTTTTTCTTTATCAACTAACTTTACTGTTCTTTTTTTAGTAGCCGTTAAAAAGCCATTCTTTACTTTATATACTACTTCATAAGTACCTACTTTACCTTTTTTAATAGTAGATGTTGTTTTAATTTTATTCGTTAAATCTTTATTAAAATATTTAGCTTTAGCACCTTTTTCTACATATTCATCATGGTAAGATATTTCTATTTTGCTAGAACCGTTTAAAGTAATCTTAGGTGTTAACAAATAAACAGTAATAATCCCTATAATAACTACTAATAAAAGCACTAATAGTAATGTTTTATATGGAAAATGATTCGTTTTTTTAATTTCTTTTTCTATGTTATAACCTAATTCTGTTAAATTTGGTCCTTCTAATATTTTTTTATTTGTTTTCTTTGATACTTCTTTCATAAATTACCTCTCACTCTATAATTATTCTACCACCATTTTCTCTTTTTAAACAAAAAAAAGTACCCAATTTCTTTTCTTGGACACTTTTATACACGATTAGTTTGTAGATTTATTTTTCATAAATTCTCTTAATATTTTAGTTAGTGCTCTTTTTTCAATACGCGATACATAACTTCTAGAAATTTTTAATTCTTTTGCTATCGTTTTTTGGGTTTGTTCTTTGGTATTATTTAAGCCATATCTTCTAATTACGATTTCTTGTTCACGTGGGATTAAAATTTTTAAATAGTTTTTTAGCAATTTAATATTATCTTTTTTATTAATTTCATCAATAAAATCTGGCTTTGGAGATTTTAAAATATCTAGGATCGTAATTTCATTGCCATCTTTATCAAAACCAATAGATTCGTTTAAAGAAACATTTTTTAGATTTTTATTGTTTGCTCTAAAATACATTAGTATCTCATTTTCAATACACCTAGCACAGTAAGTAGTAATTTTAGTACCGTGTTTACTAGAAAATGAATCTACACCTTTGATTAAACCAATCGTTCCAATACTGATTAAATCATCACTATCTTCTACTTTAGAATCGTATTTTTTAACTATATGAGCAACAAGTCTTAAGTTGTGTTCTATTAATTTGTTTCTAGCATCAGTATCTCCTTCTAAATGCTTTTGTATATAATATTCTTCCTCTTCTTTTGATAAAGGATCTGGAAAAACATTGTTTGAGTATGATGCTGTAAATATTGTGAAGTTTTTGAATAGGATTCTTAAAATTTTTTGAAGCATTTTATCACCTATTATATAATATGTCGAAGATTGTAAGAGCATTCTATTTTAATATTTTTTTGAAAAAGATTTAAATATGAACTATTTCTATTTTTATTGCTGATGTTTATTGATTTTTTAAATATAATATAGTTGAATAATATATAAAAGATGAGGTGTTTACATATTAAAAAGAGAAAAGCCTAAATTTTCTAATAATTTTTTTACACAGCCTAGACCTACAGTAAGTAATAATAAAACATTTGCAGATATTCTTCCAATAGAATGGTCAAAAGAAGTAATTTCTGAAAAAAAGAAAGCAGTAGTTTATTCTACAAAAGAAAAGAAATCATTCTAATAAATGATGTAAATCAAAAAAGCAACCCCATTTCACGCAAAATGGAGTTGTTTTTATTAATTTCTATTAAAATATTCTTTGATTACTTCTAAATCACTATATGGCAAGTATTTATCTTCTATTGCCATGTAATTATCTATTCCTTTTCCAGCTACTAACACGATATCATCTTTTTTTGCTAATTTAAATGCTTTATAAATTGCTTCTTTTCTATCAACAATCATTTCATAATTAGTTTTAGTAGAAGTACTTGTTAAGTCATGAACAATATCTTCTACTTTTTCATATCTAGGATCGTCCATCGTAAAGATAACATAGTCTGATTTTTCTAAAACTAATTTACCCATTGGGCCTCTTTTTTCTTTTTCACGGCCACCAGCACTACCAGTTATCGTAATGATTCTTCCCTTTTTAATAGGTTCTAATAACTGATAAATTTTTGAAAAAGCATCTGGAGTATGCGCATAATCTAAAATGATATGATAATCTTGACCAAACTTTAAAAATTCTACTCTACCACTAGGTGCTTTGATATTAGGAATTTTTTCTATCACTTCTTCTATTTTAAATCCTAAAGAAATTAATGCTAATATAGCTGCACACAAATTATAAATATTAAATTCCCCTAGTAGTGGAGAAGAAAAAGAATATAATTTATCTTGGTATTTCAAAGTAATATCAGTTTTATCGATAAAATAATTACTACTTATAATCTGTAAAGTAGAAGGATTTTTACCATAAGTTAGAATAGTACCCTTAGCTATTTCTTCAAATTCTTTAAAATAAGTGTCATCACTATTTAAAATAGAATAACCATCATCTTTTACTTGCATTAATAATTTTTTCTTACAAGATACATAATTTTCAATCGTTTTATGAATATTTAAATGATCTTCTGTAATATTCGTAATAATTCCTACTTTAAATGTTAAATTGTCTAAACGATGACGATAAAAGGCCTCTGATGATGTTTCCATACTTAAATACTTGCAACCACTATCTACAAATCTTCTAAAATAATTATATAATCTATCAGAATCAGGAGTTGTGTTACGAATAGACTCATTAAACTTACTACAAATAATACCATTAGTACCTAAATAACCACAAGAATCTCCAATTAATTCTTGAATAATAGTTGCTACTGTTGTTTTACCATTCGTACCAGTGATTCCTATAATATCTAAATACTTTTCAGGGTAATCATAGAATTTGCTTGCAAGAAGCGGCAACTCTTCATTAGTGTTTTTTACTTTTACCATAGGAACACTACAAGTAACACTTCTATCGACTACTACACAACTGGCTCCCTTAGAAATAGCTTCTTCAATAAAATCATGTCTATCAGCAGTTACTCCTTTTACACATACAAATATATCACCAGGTTCTACTTCCTTAGAATTAATCTTAATTCCTTTTACCCAAATATTATCATAACCTTCCCCTTCATATAATTCACTTAACTTTTTCATTACTACCTCCTAAAAACCTTATATGGTTTCATTTTACTGGTATCTTTATCATACCTAATATAAATAGCTAATAAATCATTTTCTTGATTTAATATTAGTACCATATCAGAATTCGTATCAAATGATAAGATGCTACCATTTTCTACTTTTTTTGCTACCTCATCATCTACTATTAATTTTTCATATTCTTGTAAGGCATCTACTATTTTTACTATTTTATCTTCTTTGATATCATCAATAGAAATGGCTTCTTCTAATGAAAAATTTCCTTGTTTTATTCTAATTAAATTCTTCATGGTACAAGGATACCCTAGTTTACTACCAATATCTCTAATTAAACTTCTAATATAGGTTCCTTTACTAACATGGACTATAAAAGAAAAACTATAATAATTTTTTTCTGTTTTTATTTCATCTAATAACTTAATATCAAATATTTCTACTTCTCTTTTAGGAAGCTCTACTTCTTTATTTTCTCTTGCATATTCATATAATCTTTTTCCATTTACATGAATAGCGGAATATTTAGGAACTTCCTGTAGGTATTTTCCTTTAAAAGTTTTTAATATATTTTCTACTTTTTCTTTCTCTAAATTCTCTATATTATATTCTTCTTCTATAGTACCGGTGATATCTAAAGTATCTGTTTTCAGTCCTACTATCACTTCTGCTTGATAAACTTTACTAACACTTGTCAATAAATCAATTACTTTGCAACCGTCATTTACTCCTAATACTAATACCCCTGTTGCGATAGGATCTAAAGTTCCAGTATGTCCAATATGTTTGGTACCTAATTTCTTACAAGCAATGTTTACTACATCACGACTCGTCATGTTTTTTTCTTTGTTAATTACTAAAATTCCACTTTGCATATACATACACCGCATTAAGTATATCAAAACATTTAAAAAAAAACTACCAATTGGTAGCTTTTACTTGTAAAATTCGACAACTTCTTCTTTTAAATTTTGATTAAATTTTTGGTTTCTTATCATTTCAATTTCCTGTTTGTATGGTGGAAAATCACCATCAATATATGGAGTTTCTAATATTTTAGGAATATCTTTTAGTTTTTCATTATAAATTACTTTTAGTAAAGAATCAAACCCAATAGTACCAAAGCCAATATTTTCATGACGATCCTTATGACTATTTTTTTCGTTTTTACTATCATTTACATGAACACAGTGTATTTTATCAATCCCAATTACCTTATCAAATTCTTCTAATAACTTTTCAAAATTAGAAATATCATAACCAGCATCATTTAAGTGACAAGTATCTAAACATACTCCTATTTTATTTGGAAACTTAATACCAGCTAAAATACTTTTAATTTCTTCAAAATTTCTACCCACTTCTGTTCCTTTTCCAGCCATTGTTTCTAATAAAATCATAGTATTACCATGATATTTTTCTAATACTTGATTTAAACCAAATATAATATTTTTAATTCCTTCTTCTACGCCTAAACCAACATGACTTCCAGGGTGTAAGACAAGATAAGAAACGCCTAATTTACTAGCACGTTCTAATTCTTCTTTTAAAAAGATAATACCAAAATCTAGATTTTTAGAATTTGCTAGATTAATAATATAAGGAGCATGAATAATTACATTTTTAATATCAATATTATTTTCTTTCATTAAATCCATTGCTTCTACTGTTTTAAAATCATCAATAGGACTTCTATTAGTATTTTGAGGTGCACCTGTATAGAACATAAAAGTAGTAGAATTATAAGAAATAGCTTCTTTCACAGAAGCCATTAACTGATCATTTTTATTAAAAGATACATGGGAACCTATAATTAATTTATTCTCCATTTGCATTACATCCACTCTTACTAAAAATTGTTGCATTCCAGTTTAGTTTTACACCATTTGCATCTGTTGGTTGAACACTATCTAAACCTGAAATCGTGTTATAGCTTTTATTGTAACCCTCTTCCGTTCCACAAAGTGATTGAATCGTTACTTCCATTTTATTTTTTGCTTTTGCCACTATTTTAGAAGTAGTTACTTCTTGTTCTAATGTTAAAGGAATGGCATAATCTTTTGAGTCTTGGGCAGCAAAATAATATTTATATTCAGGATCTACTCCTGTTCCAACATTAATAATAGCAACATAACTTTTATTATATAAATACTTTCCTCCAAAAGATGATTTTTTCTGTGCTTTTTCTAAATCAGCTGCATCTAAAGTTACGATTGTTACATCGTTATTTCTAATTGGAAGTGGAAACATTTCACTTGTTGCATCATTTCTAACAGAATCAATAAAAAACTTTCCAGCTGATACAAAGCCCTCTTTTTTTGATTTGGTGATATACTGAGATACTTTAGGAATGGCAATTCCTAGTAGTACACCTAAAATTACGATAACTGCAAGTAGTTCTATTAATGTAAATCCTTTTTTATTTTTCATATTTTTTCACTCCTTATTCTGTTATTAATATAGCATAAACTAGTCTACTTATCAAGAAGTTTAAAAAAGAAAAAAACCATTTCTGGTTTTTTATTCATTACAAGATACAGAACTATAGACAGTTGCATTCCAACCAGTAGATGGTCTATGACTTTCAAGCCCTGTGATGTTATTTAGAACCTTATATTCTCCATCTTCACTTCCGCACATACTATCAATTGTTACTTTAGTGTTATTAGGATTATTTCTAATAATAGATTCTCTTGTTAGTTCATTTTCTTCTGTTAAAGCAATATTATATCTCTTAGAATCTCTAACAGAAATATAATATTCATAATCAGGATCTTCATCAGTTCCTACATTAATTACTGCTACATAACTATATTTTGGTAGCCAAGCTCCATTAAATGAAGATTTTTTACCACCTTTTTCTAGTTTAATTAAATCAAGTGAAATAATCGTTACATCATCTACGCCAATTGGAAAATCAAACATTTCACTAGTAGCATCGTTTCTAACAGCATTAATGAAATCTTTAGAAGTCGTTACCAAACTATCTTTTCTTGATTTCGTAATATATTGTGTAACTTTAGGAATTGCAATTGCCATTAGTACAGCTAGAATAACAATAACAGCAAGTAGTTCTATTAATGTAAATCCTTTTTTTCCTATCTTTTTTCTTTTCATTTTGCTCTCCTCCTTATTATGGTTTAAGTATATCATTTTAATATTAGATTTGCAATAAAATTTGTAAAAACAAAAAACAGATTACCATTCATTTAGTAATCCGTTTTATTATATTTTTTCAATATTATTAATACTTATTAGTTACAGTAAATGTTTTATTGGTAACTGTTGAAGTATTATTACTTCTAGAAATATTGGTAACTTTTACTGTAGAAGTAGAATTTGCTCCAGCTGTTAAACTTGATCCAGTTCCTGATGTAATTTGAACAATATTATCATTCTTTAAATCATTATAGGCAATAGCTTCAGCTGTGATACTTTTATCAGTAGCAATTACACCAATACCATAGTTATCAGCATCAATAGCAGCAATATACATTTCATATTTTGGATCTTCAGCTGTTCCTTCATTAGCAATTACTACAAAAGAATTATCCTTTTCAAATTCAGAACCATAAGATGAAGTTTTTCCACCTTTATCTAAGTGTTCAACAATAGAACTAAAATAAACAACTGTTGCTTCATTATTGTTTACTGGATACTTGTAAGTACCAATAGTTGCTTGATTTTTAGCAGCCATAGCATAAGATTGTACATTATCAATGTATGTACTCTTTTTTGATATGTTAATATATTTAGTTACTGATGGAATAGCAATAGCAAGTAATACTCCTAAAATAACAATAACGGCTAATAATTCTATTAATGTAAAACCTTTCTTATTTAATTTCATAATCTTTCCTCCTCTATTATTTTTACATTTTTAGTATAGCATTCTTTTATTTTTATGACAATATCATATTTTTATTTTTTTCATTTAGTAAACCTTAACAGTACCATTTATTCCAGTTGTACCATTTATATCTTTTACGATAAAGTCCTTACCTTTTTTAATAAGAGACAACTTATTATCACTATTTAATTCATCTCTACTAGCTAAACTAATTCCTTTATTTTCTCCATCTACTCTAGATACTAAGGATACATAATATTCTAAATAACCATTTTTACGAACAACGATAACATAAGAATTTTCAGTATCATACTTATTACCATCAGCATCCTTAGAAACATCACTCGTACCAATATAAGATAGTCTTACTTTTACAATTTCATTCGATGCAGGCTTAGTAACATCACCATTACTAATTTCATATTCTACTTGTGAAATCATTTTTTTAGCATCAGCAATATAGTTTTCTCTTTTATTTTTTTCTAATACAGATGTTACATTTGGTATTGCTATTAACATAATGATAGATAAAATGATAATAACACCTAGTAACTCAATTAAAGTAAATCCTTTTTTATTCATGTTTCCCTCCTATTATCTCAATTATAAAACGAAAAGAAATTAACTGCAACTTTTTTAGAAAATTAAATTTACTTATTACATATTTATACATATAATGTAGTAACTCATTAATTGGAGGAATATTTATGACTGGTTTAAAAGAAGGCTTTAAAGTATCTATTATTTCTATTCTAGGTAATATTCTTTTATCTATTTTTAAACTGATAGCTGGCATTATTGGAAAAAGTAATGCTATGATTTCTGATAGTATTCATTCAATATCAGATGTACTTAGTACAGTAGTAGTTATAATAGGATTAAAAATAGCTAGCAAAGAAGAAGATAAATATCATCCTTATGGACATGAACGTTTTGAGTGTGTTGCTGCTTCTATTCTCTCTATTTTTCTTTTTATTACGGGAATTTTAATTGGGTATAACGGTGTTTATCATGTTTTTATTATGAATTATCAAAACATCAAAGTTCCTACTTTACTTGCCTTAATAGCCGCTATAATATCTATTATCGTAAAAGAAGGTATGTATTGGTATACAAGAAATGTTGCCAAAAAAATTCATTCTGATTCCCTTATGGCAGATGCTTGGCATCATAGAAGTGACGCTCTTTCTTCTATTGGAAGTTTTATTGGTATTTTTGGTTCTATGTTAGGTTTTAAACTGTTAGATCCAATTGCTAGTATTTTGATTTCTTTTTGTATTTTAAAGGTTAGTTACGATATTATGAAAGACGCTATTGATAAAATGGTTGATAAATCTTGTAGTGATGACTATGTTAATGCACTAAAGACTTTTATTTTAGATATTCCTGGAGTTTTAACTATCGATTCTATTAAAACCAGATTATTTGGTAACAGAGTCTATGTAGATTTAGAAATAGGAGCTGATAGTAATCTTACATTAAAGGATTCTCATCAGATTGCACAAGAGGTTCACGATCATGTAGAAGAAAATTTTTTAGATGTTAAACATTGTATGGTACATATGAATCCATATGAATAAAAGTATATTTTTTTAGATTTATTCCATATTATTATTGGGTGATAATATGGAAAACAATTCTTTATGGCAAGAAAAAGAACGAAAGTTTAAAATTAATAAAGTAAAAAATATAATTACAGATAGTGACATTTTAATTATAGGCGGTGGTATAACTGGTTTATCTACTGCCTATTTTTTAAAGGATTCTAAAAATAGTATCACCATTATAGATAAAGATTATATTGGAAATGGAATTACTGCAAAATCAACTGCTAAAATCACCTTTTTACAAAATATCATTTACCAAACACTAGAAAATAATTTTAACAAAGAAGTTAGTAAAAAATACTTCGAAGCACAAATGGAAGCTATTCATTTTATTAAAGAAATTGTAGCAAAAGAAAAGATTAAGTGTCATTTAGAAGAAACCAAGGCTATTATTTTTACGAAAGAAGATAAAGGAATTTCAAAGATTCAAAAAGAAAAAGAATTTTTAGAAGAAAATGGAATCAGTTGTAAAGATATTTATTCTTTGCCTATTCTCTTTCCTATTCAATATGGAATTGAAGTAAATGGAAATTATACTTTTCACCCTGTTAAATATTTGAAAGGTCTTAAAAAAAGTATAGAAAATAAGATTAATATCTACGAAGAAAGAATGGCTTTAGATATTAAGAAACTAGATAATGAATATGTAGTAAAAACTAATAAAGAAGTGTTTAAGGCTAAATATGTTATTGTATGCTGTCACTACCCTTTCTTTATTATTCCAGGTATGATACCCATTAAAACTTATATTCAAAGAGAATATGTAAATGCTAGTAAATATCAGAAATATAAGTTTATGGCAAATAGTATTGACAGTAATTTACACTCTATTAGATTTTATAAAGATTATATTATATATGGTTCTAATAAACATCGTTTAACGAATAAGATTGAGTATCAGAAAAATTATAAAAAAAGTATTTCTGATTTCAAACGTTTATTTTCTAAAAGTCCAGAATATACTTGGATGAATCAAGATATTATGTCTAATGATAACTTGCCTTTTATCGGAAGAATGAAAAAAGATAGTAATTTGATGATTGCTACTGGTTATAGTGCTTGGGGAATTACAAATGCTACTATTGGTGGAAAAGTATTAGCAGATATTATTTTAGAAAAAGATAATCCTTATATTTCTTTATTTGAACCTACTAGGATTAATAAAATAGGTATTAAGAATTCTATTATTGATGCCATTTATTATTCTAAGATTTATATTCAAACAACTGTTAAAAAGAATTCTATTTTTTATAATAATTCTGTTTATAAGATTAAGATTGATGGTAGTTATTATGGTGTTTATTATGATTATTATGGGAAAAGACATATTGTTTGTGGAAAGTGCCCACATATGAAATGTAATTTAATTTTTAATGATGAGGAAAAGACATGGGATTGCCCATGCCATGGTTCTAGATTTGATATTGATGGTAATGTTATTAATGGACCAGCTAATTATAGTATTTCTACTAATTTTGATAAAAAGTAGTGTTTACTCTAACCAAGCCTACTACCAAAATGTGAATTTTTCAAAAAAATAGTTGACATCTATTTAAAGTTTGGTATAATTAATATTGTCTTAACGAAAAAGGCAATGTGCGGATGTAGTTTAATGGTAGAATAAGAGCCTTCCAAGCTCCTGACGTGGGTCCGATTCCCATCATCCGCTCCATTAGTATTAATACTCGCACACTTATAGTGATTGCGAGTTTTATTTTTTATAAAAATAAGAAATTAAAATATACTTATAAATTAATATCCTAATTGGCGCCTGCATTATCACTTTTTAGTACTACTATATGTAGATATATTTCATGCAAATAATGAGTTTATAATGCTTACTAAGTAATTTTTAAAAATATAAATTATATGATATAATCAGTTTATCAAAATAAGATATGGAGTTTAGTAGTATGAAAAAGAAGTATCAAGATTATTTAAATAATGATCATTCATTTGACAAGATAACGATGTTAGGAATTTTAAGTCTTATAATCATAATTAGTGGTGTCTTTGGATTTGTATATGAGTTTATTTTTTATTATTTTAATTGTGGTATGAAGTACTTTTACTGGCGTGGTGGTAATTTCTTACCATGGATTAATATTTATGCAACTGGAGCTCTAGTTATTTATTTTCTATCTTATCGCCATCGAAAGAATCCTTTGAAAGTATTTTTACTTGGGTTTTTAGGAAGTGGAATCTTAGAATACTTTTCTGGACTTGGAATGTATATCATTGGAAATGGATTTAGATGTTGGAATTATAATACAGAAATCTTAAATTTTGGAAACATTAATGGATTTGTTTGTCTTAGAAGTGTATTATTTTTTGGACTTTCCGGATTATTACTTATTTATGTAATTGTACCTATTCTTTTTTATCTAGCAAAGAAAATGAATAAAAAAGTATTTTTAACAATTAGTTTTTCATTGTGTTTTATTATTTTACTAGATGAATTTTATAATCTAATATTTGCTAGGATGTTGGGTTTACCAAGAGCTTCTACTATTTATAAAAGTTTAGGAATTCGTTATGTAAGTTTTAAATAAAAAATCATTAAAAAAAGCCATTTAACTAGGAATGACTTTTTTCTTTATCTTTTTTTATCTTTATTTAAATAAGTTTTTAATTCTATCAATAATACTTACTTTTTTAGTTTCTTTTACTACTTGTTTTTGTTCTTCTTTTGCTTTGACACCATCTACTACTAAGACGAATTTCGTACTTGATTCAACATTTTCACCCTTAGTATCAAATGTTTGATATTCTTCTCCTAATTTCATTAAAGTACTTGCTTTACTTGAAATAGAATTTGCTTTTGTAGCTAAATTACTTAAAGTATTAATACCTTGTTGATTAAATGTAGTAATACCAGTATTTAGAGTATTCATACCATTTTGTAACTTAGAAGTACCATCTGATAATTCTTTCATTTTTGTATTTAATACACTAACACCACTATATAACATACTAGTACCATCTTTTAAAGTATTTGTACCAGTTTTCATTTGTTTTAAATAGCCATCTAAAGTAGTAATTTGACTTTGAATAGAATTTAATGTTTCAAGACTTGAAGTTAAGGCTTCATTATTTTTTGTTAATAAATAGATTAAATTATTATTCGTATCATAATTATTTTCAAAGTTATATTTAGCACTAACTAAGTCACTACGCATAGCTTCTACTTGAGCATAAGTTAACATATCTAAGTGATATTTTTCATAAGCCAACTTACTATTTGCATTTCCTTCTGTTAATTTTGTAATAGTGTTGGTATTAGTTGCAATTAAAGTTTTGATACTTTCAATCTTAGCTTGATTTTCACTACTATTAAATGATGCAATTACATTATCTAATGTCGTAATAATCTGTTCTAGATTAGTGTCTAAGCTAGCACTTCCCTCTTTAATTTGTTCTAACTTTTCTACTACTGTATTTAAATTTTCAGAAATTAAGCTACTACCCTCATCAATTGTTTTTAAATTTTCTAAAATGGTTTTAGAACCACTTTCAATTTGATTCATAGAATCTTGAAGTTTATTAACACTACTATATACAGTATTTAACTTACTAAAGATATCTAAGTCGCTATTATCAATTAATTTTGCTGTAACAACAGAATAGATACTAGATAATTCAAATTTAGTAGTATTATAACTAATTTTAACAGTATCTAAACCTTTTAATTCTTGTAATCCTAAACTTTCATATAAACCAGGTGTTGATAATCCTACTACAATAAAGTTACTACCATTATTAACTACTTTACCATTAGTAACCGTAATATCTGAATTATTAGCTCCACTTATCATTGTAGCTGTTGTTACTACAAATGGTGTATATAAAGTTTGTTTATTTATAATATGTTTATCAGTATTATTATATTTAATCGTAATTTCTACTTTACCACTTTTACCAATTAAATCATTTAAAGAAATATCTTCTCCATTTAATTTATAAGTAATATTTTCAGTAACTGGTGTTTCTTTTTTACTAATTCCTTGGTAAAAGATATCACTACCTTTACTATCCCAAGTTAATAAATTATCTTTTTTGGTATAAGTATGATTACTATTAATATTTAAAATATCTTCAAGTTCTGAATAATCTTCAATAGAATCTAATTTTTCATTATTAATTAAGTGTTCATTTACTAAAATACTTTTTACACTACCATCACTATTTAATTTAGCATATACCGTTTCTTCTTTTGATAATGCTAAAGTAGAGATAGGTGTTAGTGATAAAGTTAAGACAAGACTACTTGCTAATATTTTTTTCATATTTTTCTTATTTTTCATATTACTCTTTCCTTTCATATTTAAAGTTGTTTTTAAAATAAGTTTATCGAAAACTAATAGAATAGATGGTAATACCATAATAACAACAAGCATACTAATAATAGCTCCTCTTGATATTAAAGTACATAATGAACCAACCATTTCAAGTTCTGAATAAATACCAACACCAAAGGTTGCTGCAAAGAAACACATACCACTAACAAATATAGAAGTACTACAATAATTAGTAGTTTTAAGCATTGCTTCTTTAGAGTTAACGCCTTCTTTTCTTAGTTTTAGATAATTAGTAGTCATTAAAATAGCATAATCAATTGTTGCTCCTAATTGAATAGTTCCAAGTACAATTGGTGCTACGAATGGTAATACTACTCCACCAAAGTAAGAAGCTGACATATTCATGAAAATAGCAAATTCAATTGCTAGAATTAATAAGATTGGTAAAGATACAGATTTTAAAACGATAACCATAATTAGTAAAATACAAATAATTGATGAATAGTTAACATTATTAAAATCTTCATCACTTATAGTTACTAGGTCTTTCATTAATGGACCTTCCCCTGCTAAAATACCATCTTTATCATATTCTTTAATGATTTTATTGACTTCTACTACTTGATTATTTAATTCTGTTGTCGCAATATCATAAGTAGAATTTAAGAATAACATTTGATAATTATTACTTTCAAAAACACTAACGATTTCATTAGGTAACATATTTTCTGTTAATCCTAATTGTTTTAATTTAGAGAATGATAAAACAAAATCAATACCATCTATATTTTCAATTTTATTTACCATTTCCTCTACTTGATCTGATTTCATATTCTTATCAATTAAGATAATCTCAGGTGATACAATGTTAAATTCTTCTTTCAAATTAGTGTTTGCTACAATACTATCTAAAGTATCTGGTAAGCTTTCATCTATTTTATAGTAAACATCTACTTTAGAATTAGCTAAGTAAGCAGGTACTAATAAAAGTAAGAAAACTACAAATATTGTTTTATAGTGTTTAATTACAAATTTATTTAATTTTTCAAAATGAATAGTAATTGGTTTATGTTTTGTTTTATCGATTAGTTTATCAAATACTAATAATAAACTTGGGAATAATGTTAAGACACAAACAACACCTAATAAAACACCTTTTGCCATAACAAGACCTAAGTCTTTACCAAGTGTTAAGTTCATAGTACAAAGCACTAAAAATCCAGCTATAGTAGTTAAACTACTACCTGTAACAGATGTAAATGTTTCAACTATTGCATCTCTCATTGCTTCTTCTTTACTACTTGATATCTTTTTCTTATTTTCATAAGCGTGATACAAGAAAATTGAGAAATCTGTTGTAACACCTAGTTGAAGTACAGCTACTAATGCTTTCGTAATATAAGAAATTTCACCAAAAATAATGTTACTTCCTAGGTTAAATAAAATGGCTACTCCAATATTACCTAATAATAAAATTGGTACCAAATAAGAATCAAGTGATAACTCTAGAACAGTTAAACATAAGATGACTGCAATTACTATATAAATAACAATTTCTTTATCTGATAAGTTCATAGTATCTAGTACCATAGCACTCATACCACTGATTTCCACTTTATCACTAGCAATTTCTTTCATATTTCTAATTGCATCTATTGTTGATTCAGAAGATGTTGATTCTTTAAAAGTAACAAACATTAAATCCGTATTTTCTTGATGAAATTTTTGAACGATTTCATTTGGTAACATATCAATAGGAATACTAGTACCAATGACATCATAAGCACTGATTACTTGATTTACACCATCTATACTTTTAAATTCTTCTTCTAGCTCTAATATTTGTTTATTACTCATGTTTTCAGTAATTACTACAGAATAAGCACCCATACCAAAATCATTAGTTAAGATATTTTGTCCTTCTACTGTTTCAATATCTTCTGGTAAATAAACTAAAATATCATAATTGATATTAGTTAGCTTCATACCAATAAAAGATAAAACAAATAATACAGCTGATAGTATTAAAATTAAATTTTTAGATTTACAAATTTTTTCAGCTATTTTTTTCATATTTTTTTCCTCCATCGTTATAACATTCTATTCTTTTTCTTTTAAAAATGCACCAACAAAATCATATTTTAGTTTGGTTATCCAACATTTATTCCAAAATGTATGTATAAATAAACAACGTAATGTATTTTATCTTTACAAAGTTCTAAAAAGAAATATAATAGTAATAGGTGATGTTTATGAATAAAAAGGATTTAAGAGTTGTAAAAACACAAAATACGCTATATACAACACTTCTAGAATTAATGAAAGAAAAGTCATTTGAAGAAATTAAAGTATCTGATATCTGTAGTCATGCTCTTATTAATCGTTCTACTTTTTATGCTCATTATAATGATAAATATGAGTTATTAGCTGATGCGATTGATGATTTAAAGAATTCACTTATTATGGAGTTAAACAAAAATAAAAGTATTTCTAACACAAAAGAATATTATCTAGAAATGATTAGATTATTTTTAAATAATATTGAAGAAAAGAAAGATATTTATTTAGCTGTTATGATTAATAATCGTAATAGTATTATGGTAGATATTATTTATGATGTATTAGACCATGATGTTACTACTAGATTAAAGGAAAGTAAAGATAAAAATGATAATACTGTTCCTATTAATATTGCTGCTAGATTCTATTTGGGTGCTGTTTTTAATGTAGGAATAGAATGGCTTAGAAATGATAGTCGTTATACAAAAGATGATATTATTAACTATTTAGATTTATTGATACCCGATAATTTAAACTAAAAATAAGCAACGGTTTTAGAAACTGTTACTTATTTTTTTATTTTTATTACTACTTAGACTTTATAATATTTTCAATTAGTTCAGCACACTTCTCTACTCCTAATAAATCAACATTTAACATTAAATCATAATTATTAGGATTTTTCCAAGCTCTATCTGTATAGTATTTATAATGTTTTTCACGCTTTTTATTGATAGATTCTATTTGTTTTTCGGCTTTTTCTTTAGAAATTCCATAATATTTTACTACTCTTTTTACTTTAGAATCCATATCACTATATAGGAATACTTTTAAAGTGTTTTTGGTATCTTTTAAAATGTAATCACTACATCTTCCAACAATAACACAAGAATGTTTTGCTAAATTTTTAATGACTTTAACTTCTGCTACAAATAATCTATCATCATTATTATCTTTATATTTAGAAGATGCCATTATTTCATCATTTTTAACAATATATGCTGAAGATAAACCTGATTCTTTAGCCGCTAAACTAATTAATTCTTTATCATAAAATGGTAAATGCATTCTATCAGCTAATAGTTTACCTACATATCTTCCACCTGAACCATACTCTCTAGAAATAGTAACTACTATTTTTGGTCCTTGATAATCTGCTTTTTGATTTTGATTTATTACTACAATATCTTGATTATCATCTTTTAATTTTTTGTATTCAGATAAAAGAATAAAAATACTAATTACAAAAGTAATACTATCAGATATACAACCAGCATATAAAGCACCGTAAATTCCTTTTTTACACAGAATGCATAAAATTAAGGCAATTGGAATAAATAAAATTATCTGTCTAATAAAAGATACAGCTGTAGCTTTTTTTACATTTCCTAATGATTGAACCACAATACTAGTAGTCATCTCTAAGAAGTTAAGACAACATACTAATAGGAAACTTCTACACATTAACACAGCAAATTCCATGAATAAATCATAGCTGGGATCTGTTTTAGAAATAAAGATACCTGCTAATTCCGTTGGAAATAAAAAGAAAATGGTATTAAAAATAATTCCAACTATCATATTGATTACTAATACTTTTTTTAAGGTTTCTCTAACGCGACTATAGTTACCTGCTCCATAGTTAAAACCAATAATAGGTTGACTACCAATAGATATTCCTAAAATAGTAGATATGTATAATGAGTTTATTTTAGAAATAACGCCATATACAGAAAGTGGTATATCACTACCAAATTTACTAGTTGCTCCATATTTAGTCATGATATTATTCATAAATACAAATAAAGCAAGTACAGTGGCCTGAGTAATAAAACTTGATAAACCTAATCCTAGTGTTCTAGTAATTGATTTATCTAATTTAAAATCACTTTTTTCTAACTTTACACTTTTAATTTTCGGTATATAAACAAGTGCAATAATACAAGATACAATTTGCCCTATTACTGTAGCAATAGCCCCACCTTTTACTCCCATATTAAAGGTAAAAATAAAGATAGGGTCTAAAATAATGTTAATGATAGCTCCTACTACTAATAAAATCATAGAATATTTTGGAGAACCATCAGCTCTTATAATAGAAGCAATTGCTGAATAGGTAATCATAAATGGTGCACCTATTAAAATGATTCTTCCATAGTCTAGTGCATAATGATATACATTTTCAGTACAGCCTAATAAATATACTAAATTAGGAAGTAGTAAGTAAATAATGATACTAAAAGCAATGGATACAATAATCGTTAAAGTAATAGCACTACCTATACATTTTTTAGCCTCGTCTTCTTTCTTTTCTCCTAATCTTAGTGAAAGATTAGCACTAGCTCCATTTCCAATTAATCCACTAATAGCATTTGCAATAATAACAAGTGGAAAGATAACATTGGTTGCTGCATTTCCTAGTGTTCCAACTCCTTTACCAATAAAGATTTGATCTACTATGTTATACACTGAATTAATTAACATAGAAATTACACATGGAATCGCAAAACTTAATAATAAAGTATTAATTTTTTCCTTTCCTAAATCTAATTTTTTCATAAATATATACTCCTCTCTTTCGTAAAAAAAACGTAAATCCTAGGTCTGGACTTACGCTATTTCTGCACGACTTATCAAGTATAGCATAAATTAAATTTTTGTGTAAGATTTTTTTACTTTTTTTCATTGAACAATTCTTCCAATTTTTCTAATAATTTATGAAAAGATTATTATTAGACTCTGGAAATCAATATTTATTTCTTACGACCATATACCTTTTTCTTTTCTACTAAACTTTCTATTTCTTCTATAGATAAACCAGTATATTTAGATATTAGCCCATAATCATCTGTATCTTGAAGCATATTTTTAGCTATTTCTAGTTTTTCTTTTATTTTTCCTTTAGAAATTCCAATAGCTTCTCCTTCATGCATACCAGTCAAACGCATATCTTCTAATAACCATTCGGTTTTTGCTCCTTTATCATATGCTCCAGCAAAATCAGGATCCATTACTAATTCTTCTAATTTTCCTACTGCTTCCATATATTCTTCATCTCCCTCAAACTCTTCTACTAATTCATCTATACTCTTTGCTTTTAATAGTTTTGCAAATTTTATTACTTCTTCAGGTATATCTTTATTATACTCATTGTTAACTGCATTATCAAGTATTATATGTATCGATTGATATAAATCATTCTCAATATGACCTTCTTCATCTCTTGGTAAAAAAGTTAAGATTGGTCTTTTCGTATGAAAACTATTAAAGTTATCTAAACTTACTAATATTACTTTAGGGTACTGTATATTACCTTTCCCGTCTCTTTTACTTTTCCTTTTAGTCATTTCTAAAATACTTGCCATTGCATATTCTGTATTTTTTCTATATAAATTCTCTGTATTAAATTGATTCACTTCTATTATAATACGATTTAATTCATCTATTAAAATCATTACATCTGATTCTTTATTCTTTTCATAATTTCTTCTTTTAGGAATCTCTCCTCCTGTATAGGTTGCATTCATTAGAACACTCTTATCTATTCCTGTTACTTCACTTAAGAATGATGCTACTATCATTCTAGCTTCTTTACTTCTTAAGAATGCTTTTGCTACTGCATCATTCATAACATTTACTTTTTTTAGTTTTGTATTTATCAATATAAATCCTCCAGTCTTTTTAAATTTTAAAAATTAAGCGGTTAACCTATTAATATTATTTAGAAAACTTTCGAAAATACTTACAAAAACTATAAAAAAGTTAAAAAAATAACCTAAAGTATTCACTTTAAGCTATTTATTATAAATATTAATATAGAAAGTCTAATTATTTTTAATTTAAAATACTTATTACTTTATTTTATTTTCTGAATTTTACTTTTTTCTTTTCTACTAAACTTTCTATTTCTTCTATAGATAAACCAGTATACTTAGCTATTAGTCCATAATCATCTGTATCTTGAAGCATATTTTTAGCTATTTCTAGTTTACCTTTAGAAATTCCAATAGCTTCTCCTTCATGCATACCAGTTAAACGCATATCTTCTAATAGCCATTCGGTTTTTGCTCCTTTATCATATGCTCCAGCAAAATCAGGATCCATTACTAATTCTTCTAATTTTCCTACTG
>UQOS01000014.1 GCA_900542735.1 uncultured Mycoplasmatota bacterium
CGTTAGCATACTTAAATATTGAAAAATAAAAATTGAAAAATATTATTAATAACTGTTGATTTTTATTAGCAAGTTTTACTGAGCAAATCTTTATAAAGTAAGTATTTCTTTTCTTTACTATTAGCATACCAACTAAGTATAATAATCCCTATATAAATAATCCAAACAATATTTTCTATTTTAATATCTTCTAAACGCTTTAATTTATCATTCATAGTAAATCATATATCATAGATTAAATTTTAGAATAGAAAAGATAAAAACTTAAAAAATAAAGAAAAAGTAGGAGAGAATACTCTTACAAATAAAGCCTATCTTCTATATGAGAAAAATAAAAAGTATAAACATTTCTACCTAAGTAATATGCTTATACTTTTCTTTTTATATTTTCATTTTTATTTTAATATACTTTAAGGATTAAAAGTAAATACCTTTTCCATTACTGCATCTTCTTTATTAAGATTTACTTTCATTTCATGACTAGCACTTTTGATACTTTTTTCATTTAAATTATATACCCAAAGATTAGCTTTTAAATTAGAAAAATATTGTTTACGACCATCGCCAGCTAATTTAATTTGAATAATATTTAAAAAATCATCATTACTTTGATACTTACGACTAGCTAAAATATCTTTAAAAATATTATAAAAAGATAAAATCTCTTCTGTTGTGAGGTTAGTATCTAAGTTATTAGAAACAGTTTGTAGTATTTCAAGAAGGGTATTCACATTTCTAACTTCTGTCATCTTTTGAAGTAATGCCTTTAATAGTAGCTGTTGATTATACCCACGGTCAATATCACCTAGTTTTAAATCATATCTATTTCTAGCAAGAACTAAAGCCTCTTCACCATTTAAAGTTTGCATACCCTTTTCAATACAAACTTGACCCTGTCTATTAGAATTATCAGTACATAATCTCTTAGGTACTTCTACATTTACTCCCCCTAAGGCATCAACAATTCCGACAACCCCTTTAAAATTTACTTTTACATAATAATTAATATCAACATCAAAAACATTTTCAATCGTTTGCATCATACAGTCAGTACCAAACCAACCAGCATGAGTAAGTTTATTCTTAGTATTATTACGACAACTAATAGGAACATAACTATCTCTAGGAATAGACATCATCGTAATATTTAAAGTTTGAGGATTAAAAGTAAGAAGCATTAATCCATCACCATTTGCATAAGCATTCTTCTTTAAACCATCTTTCTCAGAATCAACACCCATTAATAGTACAGAAAAAGGTTTCATATCACTAGTATTATTACTTAAAAGTGAAAGAGATGTATTCTTTTTTTGAATCGTTTTATCTTTTTCTAATACTACTTTAACATCGTTATTAATATTTTCATATCCTTCAGCATTTTGAAACATTACACTATAATTACTAGAAACAAACATTAAATCAATCTTACCATCATATAAATCCTTAAGCATTACTAGTAAATCATTATAACTTTTAATATCATTATCATGATCTAAATTATTTTCTTCAATCATTTCTTTCGCAATAATATAATTATCTACTGATAAAGTATCATCAATTAAACCAATTTTATATTTACTAACATCATCAATACTATCTATTTTTTTATCTTTTAAAGTAATCAAACTAGCAGAATACACAATCTTATTCTTGTTAATAGAATCCACAATTCCATAAACTTTTCGAATAGAAAAACATAATACCATATTAATACTAATAAATAAAATCATTAATAAAAGCGCAATATTTTTAGATTTCTTCTGTTTAAATAGAAAAAAGAGAATATTAACTAAAATAATAAAGCCAATAATAAGATATCTAATAGTAGCTTCAATTGGCCCTAAAAGTAGAATATGATAAATTAAAAAGCCACTACTAATTAATACCAGTAGTATCAAAATATTATTAAATTTAATAGTTGTCTTTTTCTTTTTCTGAACGCTCATTTTATCACTATCCTTATTAAATATTATAACCAAAATTATAAGTTTATACAATTTTGATAGAAAGGATTTTCTTCTGTTTACATTTATTTGTTTTAAAAATGTAAAACGATTAAAAATAAAAGGTCGAATAGTGACTTTTCAAGTAGCAACTGTTATAATATAGTTGAATAATAATGGAAGGAGCTTGGTATATGCAAAAGATGAAATTTAGAATTTATCCTATTTTTATTTTTAGTTTGTGTTTATTACTTCCTTCTAGTATAAAGGCATTATCTCCAGCAGAGATTTTAAATCGTGAGAGTGAGTGCACTAGTATTGAATTAGCAGAAGCAAAAGAAGATGGTTCTCTTACTAAAGTAGAATGTTTTGATTCCTATCAAGATGCAAAGAATAGTATGAATAATTCTAGTATTGATAACTTAGTAATTTTAGAAAATAGAGTGATAATAGATGCTAAATATGCAGTAATTGATTATGATATAGATTATCCTAGTTGGCATAGGGGATATATCTTACTTTATACTTCTTCTACCAATAATATAGAAGCTGCATATATTCGTGGTGGTACTCCAGATGAAGCTGCTATGATAGATTTTGATTATAATACGAAGCGCGTAAAAATAAAAGTTGCTGGTATTACAGGTTGGATAAATAAATATGATGATAGTTTAAAACTATATGATATTATACCAATTAGTTGGGTAAAAACATTTCAGTATTATAAAGTAGAAAATGATACTTTAACTCATTATTTACCAGGTAATGTTTATGGAACAAAAGGACAATATGCAATTAATATTGATAAAAAGCCAAGTATGTTAAATGATGGAATTTATTATAGCTATGATGGTAATTACTTTTATACTTCAATGAAGACTTTACTACAAGATTATAAAAATGATAATTATAATCAAGCTATAAATAATGATAATTCATATTATAACTATTATCAATATTTAGCTTTTAGAACAAAAACAAACTATTCTTCTGAAAATATCGATCAGTATATTTCACTAAGAACTAGCAGTGGTTCTAAAATGTTAACAACTGGTTCTTTATTTATAAATGCACAAGATACTTATGGAACGAATGCTATATTAATGATGGCAATTGGAATGAATGAATCCGATAGAGGAAGAAGTCCATATGCACAAAATAGAAACAATTTATTTGGTTTAAATGCTGTTGATAAAAATCCTGATAATGCAAGTTACTATGATAGCATCGAAGATTGTATCAATACTTATAGTTATGCGTGGTTATCATATGGATTCCTAGATCCAAGAGATTACCGTTACTTTGGTGGTAATCTTGGAAATAAATACCAAGGATTAAATTATAAATATGCATCTGACCCTTTCTGGGCAGAAAAAGCAGCATCTTACTATTATGACATAGATAAAATGTTTGGTTTTCAAGATAGGAATAGTTATAAAACAGCTGTTTTAAATAATGAATATAATAATACTGTATTTGCTTATAAAACACCAGGTGGTGAAATAGTTAAGGACTACCAATATAAGAAGAAAAACGCAAGTATCGTTATTTTAGAAGAAGTAGAAGGACCAACAGTAAATGGAACTAATATTTGGTATAAAATTCAGTCAGACGGTATGTTAAATGATAATTTAGATATTATTGGAAGTAGTAAAGATAATCCAAGAGTTACTTATAATTGGGAGAAAAATGTTGTTTATGTATCAAAATCATACTTTAAAAAGATAGATGAACAAAATAGCGAAACATCAGTAAATCCATCTAATCCATCTAATCCATCTAATCCATCTACTCCTAATGAAGATGAAAAGCCAACTCCAAAGAAAGTTTCTTTGATTGTGACGGAAGCAAGTTATGAATATAAAGACGGTTATATTTCTAAAATTAGTCCAGGTACTAGTGTAGAAACAATTAAAAATAATTTAACGAATACTGGAGGAGTCATTACTATTACCGATAGTAATGGTAATACAAAAGAAAGTGGTAATATCGCTACAGGTAACAGAATCAATATCACATCAGGAGTAACAGAAACATTAATCGTATTAATTTATGGTGATATCAATGGTGATGGTAATATTTCAGCAGTAGATTATGTAAATGTTAAAAATCATATTATGGGTAGTAATACTTTAAATAATTTCCAAGCTAAGGCAGCAGATGTTAATGGTGATGGTAATATTTCAGCAGTAGATTATGTAAATATTAAAAACTATATTATGGGTAGTGAAAATGTAATTAAGAATTAGAAAAGAGGTTGTTATGAAAAAAAGATTATTTTTATTAGGATTTATACTATTATTATTAGTACCAATTTTTCCTGTCTATGCAGCATCTCTTAGTATTAGTGCTAACACAAAAAATACTACACCAGGTGGTACAATTAGAATTACTGTAAATGCAAATGGTTTGATAGGAAAGTTTTCCGTTACTAGTTCTAATGGAAGTGTTTTATCAGGAGGAGAAGGTAGTGTATGGTTAGAAAATGAATCAAAGACATATACTTTTACTGCAAAAAGTATTGGTTCAGCTACCGTAACAATTAATCCTTTAGATGTTGCAGATACAAATGGTAATCCTTATTCTGGAAGTAAATCAGTAACTATAAATGTAAATAAGCCTCGTGAAAAATCATCAAACAATAATTTAAAAAGTTTATCAGTAGAAGGCTATGAGTTAAGCCCTGGTTTTAATAAAAATACTTTAGAGTATACTGTAAATATTGAATCTAGTGTTGAAAAGGTAAAGATAAATGCTAGCAAAGAAGATGGTTATGCAAGTATAGATGGTACTGGTGAAAAAGAGGTACAAGAAGGAGATAATAAGTTTTCTATTACTGTTACATCAGAAACTGGAAAGAGTAAAGTTTACAGTGTAAATGTTGTTGTAAAGGACAGTAATCCTATTGTCAAGGAAATAGATGGTAAAAAATATACAGTAGTAAAACGAGCTAGTGCGTTAACCAAACCTGAATTTTTTGAAGAAACTACTGTAAAGATAAATGAATTAGATATTCCAGCTTTCTTAAATGAAAAGACTAAAATAACTTTAATTGGTTTAAAAGATGAAGAAGGAAAAATAGTATTATATCGTTATGATAGTAGTAAAGATAGTTTAGAAAAGTATGAATCTTTAACTTCAGTAAGTAAAACTATTATTTTTGAAAATACAAGTGAAGAGATAAAAGACTTTAAGAAAACGAAAGTAACCATAAATGAAATGGAATATTCTGCATATCAAATGTCTACAAATAAAGATTATGTTTTAATCTACGGTAGAGATATAGAAACAGGTACAAAAGGTTGGTACTTATATAATATAAAAGAAAACACGATTCAAAGTTATATGAATGATATTGTTTCTAATTTAGAAGATAACTTTGCTAAACAAATATCAGAATATAAAATAGTATTATTATCTCTAGCAGGATTATCTTTATTATTACTTTTAATCTTAGTAATAGAAATTGCTTCTAAGAGTAAGATGAAAAAGAAATTAATAAGAAAATTTGAAGAAAGAAAAGAACAGATTATTGAAAAAGAAAAGATAGTGGAAGAGAAAATAAAAGAAGAAAACAAAGAAGAAAATGAATCAACTACTCAAGAAGAAGTTAAAGAAGAAACTAAAGAAAACTCTAAAACTAATCAAAAGAAAAAGAATGGGAAAAATAAAAAATAGGTTTTATACCTTGTTTACAGATATAAAATAAGATATACTTTAAATGTAATAAAAAATAGGTTACTAAGTATATTAATTAAGGACTATGAGTTTTAGCTTGTTGTCCTTTTATTATATGGTTATTTTTAATATTTTAGATTTCAAAAAAGTATAAAAATATTTTTTATTTAATTTGTAAAAAGTCTTTATTTTACTAGTTAAAACTCCTATTTCTATGTTTTTTAAGTAATATACTTAGAAACCAAGAATAGGAGTTATTATGAGTAAAGGTAAGAAGATTTATTTTTTGGTATTAATATTAATCACAATTCTAGTAACAACATTTTATTTTTCATATGCCATATTTTCAAATACACAAGAAGAACATGGAAAATTAAATATCGTAGCAGGTACATTAAATTATAAAGTTAAAGGAGAAGATATTTATAATAATCAAATAGAGGTAACTAAAAATACCACTAGAACTATTACTTTAACAGTAACTAGTTTGAATGAAATAGATTCTAAATATGAACTATATTATAAAATAGACAGTAATAAGAATGTAGAAGTAGGGTATGACAGTAACACAAAAGATAGTGTAAAAGGAATCATAAAGAAGAATGCTAGTAAAGAAATCACAGTAATTATTAGAAATAATAGCAGTAATAAAATAACAGTAACATTTGGAGTACATGGTGGATTAGCTAATCTAGAATATGATGATATTAAGGAATATGGATTAGCATTAAATGAATTAAAATTAAATGATGTAGTAATAGCATGGAATTATATAGGAAATAAAACTAAACCAACTAGTTTTCCTAAGAAGAATAGTGGTTATTCTGTAGAAAGTGTAAGTTGTACGAATGCGGATGGAAGTTTTAATAATAGTAGTTGGAAATTAGAAGTAACAAATATTAGTGGAGTAACAGCAACTTGTACATTAACATTTACAGATACTTATAGAGAAACATTATTAAATGGAACAGATCCAGTAATAACAGACAAACTAATACCAGTCGTAATATCAGATACAGGAGTAGTAACCAAAGCAGATACTAGTAAAGAATGGTATAGTTATGAGAATAAGAAATGGGCAAATAGTGTTATTTTAAAAGATGAAAGTGTAGTTTATAAAAATGGAGAAGAAATACAAGAGTCCAACATTGAATCATACTTTGTATGGATACCAAGATATAAATATAAAATATTTAATACAGGAAGCTATACAGGATTAACAACAATTAGTAATTCTACTCAAACAATAGAAGTAGTATTTGAAAATAAAGATACAACAACATCAAATGGAACGATAGTAGGAAGTTATTTAACACACCCAGCATTTACAAGTTTAGATGTAAATGGAATATGGGTAGGAAAATTTGAAACAGGATATGATGGAGCAACTTCAACAGCGAAAGCTCAAGTAAATAGTGTTGATACAAGTAAAATAATCATTAAACCAAATGTTTATAGTTGGAGAAATATTACGGCTGGAAATATGTTTAAAAATAGTTATGACTATAAACGTGATTTAGATAGTCATATGATGAAGAATACTGAATGGGGTTCAGTTGCCTACTTACAACATTCTCAATACGGAAGTCAGGTAAACATAAGAATTAATAATAATAGTGCTTTTATCACAGGCTACGCTGGAAAAGAAGAACCAACTGTTGGCTATAATATTGGAACTAGTATAGCAGGTAACAGAATAGAATCTACAGACTTAGGAAAAGATGGAACTTATACAGTTAATTATTTAAATACAAATTCAACAGTAGCATCAACTACCAATAATTATAGCGGAATCTATGATATGAGTGGTGGTGCATGGGAATATGTAATGGGATATACAACAGGAGCAACAACCGTAGGAGGAACAAGTGGAATCACTAGTTTATATCCTAATTTCTTCGGGAATAGTTCTTATTCAAAATATTGGGATAAGTATACATCAACAATAAATACTAATTTTAATAATAGAATTTTAGGAGATGCAACGGGAGAAATGGGTCCGTTCGGGAATGAAAAAGATCCAGATACTGGTATTAGATATAGATCTAGTTGGTACAAAGATTATGCCATTTTTGCTAATTCTTCTGGCCCTTGGATTGAACGAGGAGGTAGCTGGCATCACGGTAATGCATCTGGTATCTTTACGTTTGGTACAACTCCAGGTGATACATACATAAACGATTCCTTCCGTATCGTCTTAGCTCCAACTAAATAATTTTATAATAAAGGTCATACTTACTATCTATGACCTTTATTTTTCTATATATCTTACATAGTATTCATCTAGTGTTAGGTTATTTTCTTTGATAAAACTAGCTATTTCTACTCCTACATAGCGATAATGCCAAGATTCATAGGAATAACCAGTTATGTCTTCTTTATCTTTTGGATATCTTAAAATAAAACCAAATAAGTGGGCATTTTTTTGCATCCAGTTAAATTCTTCAGTTGTTTCAAAATTATTATAATCTACTTTTTCATTATCAATATCTACTACTAATCCTGTTTGATGCTCAGAGTAACCAGGTCTTGCTGAATAAGTATCTGCTTTACTAGTTCCATCTTGTTTTTGATAACTATCGTATAATCCTTTTTGATATTGATAAGAACGGTAAGCTGAAATTGCTCTTATTCTATAATTTTCTTTTAAGGCAGCAGTAGCCATTTTTTCAAACTGTTCTTTTGCTTCATATACTAACATTTTATTAGAATTTGAAAAATTACTAGATATTGTTTCTAGATTACTTGGAACATAATCATCAGGTAAATAGATATATTTATTTACTAGAATACTATTTTGATTTAATTTATTACTTTGTCTGGTATTTTGGTAAAATGGTTGGTCTAGCCCAATATTTACTCTAGTAACGATCTCTATATCTGATAGGCTAGTATTTTTCTTTTTATAATCAATATATCTATCTAGATATTGGTAGTGAAAATAATCTATTTTTTTATCAACATTATTAAGTAACTTTAATTTTTCTGTTTTTTCATCTACTTTATTTTTAGTAGGGGCTGCTACTTTTTTATCAATAATTACAACTAAAGAAATAATTACTATCGTTATAAAAGTTATTAATACATACCAAAATGCTTTTTTCATAAGATTCTCCTTTTATTTTCTAATTTAGTTTACTGAAATATATATAAAAATATTACTAATTGATAATATCTTCTTTTCTTTTACATATTTTTTAGTAGGAGGTAGTTTATGAAAAAAGTAGTAGCTTTTATTTTGATTTTAGTTTTATTAATACCAGGTGTTACTTTTGCAGAAGATGATCCTACACCAAATGCTGGTAGTTCTATTTTAATGGAGGTATCCACAAAAACTATTTTATATGAAAAGAATAAAGATAGTCAGGTAGCAGTAGCTTCTTTAACGAAAATGATGGCACAGATTTTAATTTTAGAAGCAATTGAAAGTGGCAATTTGACTTGGGATGAACAAGTAAAAGCAAGTAGTAATGCAGCTGGTTATGGAGGAACACAAATTTACTTACAACCTGGTGAAATGATGAGTGTTAGAGATTTAATGAAAGGAATTACGATGGCAAGTGCGAATGATGCAACTGTAGTATTAGCAGAAAGAATTGCTGGAAGTGAAGAAGCTTTCGTTAAAATGATGAATGAAAAAGCACAAAAACTAGGCTTAAAAAATACTAATTTTATGAATCCTACAGGATTAGATGAAGATAATCATTATTCAAGTGCTTATGATATGGCACTAATTGCGATAGAATTATTAAAGCATGATGAAATATTAGAATTTTCTTCTGTTTATGAAGATTATTTGCGTACTGATACCCCAAATAAATTTTGGTTAGTAAACACTAATAAATTAGTAAGATTTTATGATGGGGCTGATGGCTTAAAAACAGGTTTTACAGATAATGCAGGTTATACAATGGCAGTTACAGCTAAGAGAAATGATATGAGATTAATTGCAATAGTGTTAGGTGAAGCAGTTAGCAAAGTTAGAAATCAGGAAACTACTAGTCTTTTAGATTATGGATTTAATTTGTATAAAGTTCAAGTGATTAAGAAACAGGGTGATGTTATTAAGACAGTAGATTTAAATAAAGCTACTAAAAATAAAGTAGATGTTGTTTTAGATAGAGACATTACAGTTTTAAGTAAAAAGAGTGATACTGAAAAAAGTTATACTGAAAAAATAACGATTGATGAAGTAAAACTGCCATTAAAGAAAAATCAAGTAATAGGAAACATTGAAATCTATGATGGTACTAATAAAATAGGAAGTTATCCATTGATAGTAAAAGAAGATGTTAAAAAGAAAAATATATTTAAACTATTTTTAGATAATTTGAAAGATATTGTGGTAGGAAACTTAGTATTTTAGATAATATTAGTAAGATACTTAGAAGAATAATTCTAGGTATTTTTTGTTTATTATTCTAAATATATTGATAGAAAAATATGAGTTATATGGTAAACTTATATTAAATAATAAAATATATTTTAATGTATATGAGTAAAACAATATGAGGTGATTTGAGTGTTGCAAATGATTAAAGGTGCTAGAATAAATAATGCAGATATATTAAATGAAGAGTACATGATAAGTGATAACTGGATTATTGCTAATATAAATGCAGATAAAATTCTAAAAGTGATTAATGAATTTGTTGATATGCAAAAAGAGCCATTATTTTTGATAATAGAAGTTCCTACAAATATAGATAATGAAAAAATTAAAGATAATGGGATTTACCAAATTTATAAAGATGTTTACTATCTTGATAATATATCCATTTCATATGCTAAAGAGTTATTGAGAGCATTTGGAAATTTATTTATAAATGATGGTATGGTACAAATTGGTATTGGTAACCATTTGACTGGTGCAGAAATTATAACTGATAAATATAATGTGGTTTTGATTTATAATGGTAGAGATGATGTAGAAAAATATATAGATTTGTTAAATATGAATAAAATAAAACAGGTTGAAACATTAATTACAGCAAGGGATTATTTTACTGAGTCTAATCCTGGGGAGTGTAATTGTATAACTGAAGATGGAAAGACAGTATATGATGTTATAGATATTTTAATTAAAGATGCTGGCTTATATTTTGCAGAAAGAAGAGTAGATTAAAATTTATTTGTTACTGAAATTATTAAGGAGATTGATGTATGGAAGTATATATAGTAAGACATGGTGAGGTTCCTCATAACGCATTTGGAATATATAATGGTAGTGATGAAGATTTAACAGATAAAGGAATTATGCAAGCATTAGATTTAAGAGATAAACTTAAAGATATAAAATTTGATGTGGTAATAGCATCTCCACTTTTAAGAACGATACATACTGAAAATATATTAACATATTATGATGATAGTATTATTACTGATAATCGTTTAAGAGAAAGAGATTGCGGAGATTTAAGTGGAAAACCTTTGGAAGTAACAAATAGAGAAGAATATTGGAATTATTATACTAATATTCAGTATGGTACTAGTGAGAATATTCAGGATTTTTTTAAAAGAGTATATAACTTTTTAGATGAGTTAAAAACAAAAGATTATGAAACTGTACTGATAGTTGCTCATTCTGGAGTATCTAAGGCTTTTAGCGGATATTTTGAGGGAATAGGGGATGGTAAATTTTTAAATAGGGGACTTAAAAACTGTGAAACAAAAAAATATGAATACTAATTAATAGTTTCTATTTTAAATGAATTTGTTTAAATAAAATAAAATATTTTTAGAAAAATTGCTTTATTGTAAGTAATTTTTCTTTTTTTTTAAATAATATAAGTAGGAAGTTTTGTAAGCTTTTGTCGAAAGTGTATAAAATTTTTATAAAAAGGGCTATATTAAATATACTAAAAAATAAGAGGTGGAATATGTTAGATATTAATTTGGAGTTTGTTAGAGGTATGTTATTTGTGAGATTAGATGGTAAACTAGATAGAAATACCTATACAAAATTTAGTGATTGTTTAGATACTATGATTCATGAAAAGGGGCTCTTATATTTTGTAGTGAATTTAGAAAACTTAGAAGAAATTGATGAAGAAGGAATACAGGCTATTCTAAATCGTTATTTTGATATTACTTTACATGATGGTAAATTAGTTATTTGTGGTTATCATCATCAGTTTTCTGATAATTTAAAAATTAAAACTGCTTTTGAACAAATTGAACATACGAGTAATGAACTTGGTGCTTTAAAATTAATTCATATATAGGAGGAATATTATGGAATTTATCATGAAGTATGAGAAATTAGTGTGTAAAATTGCTAGTAAGTATAGCTGTTATTCTAATTTTGAAGATTTAAAACAAGTAGGAATGATAGGCCTTTTAAAGGCGGTTGATAAGTATATTCCTAATCCTCAAACTAAATTTTCTACTTATGCCACTTTTTGGATTCGTGGTGAAATATTAGAATATTTACGAAATGATAAGAATATTAAACCAAGTAAAGAAATCCTTGCTTTAAGTAAAAAAGTAGAAATATGTAGAGAAAGACTAAAAGATAAATTTAATAGAGAACCTAGTGTTAGTGAAATTGCTACTATTTTAGAGGAAGATGAGAAAAATGTACTAGACGCTATTTATGCTAAAGAATTTGTTTTAAGTACAGATTATATTATAAATCAAGATGAAGAAGGAAAAGATACTAGTTTATATGATACAATTCCTTATTATGAAATGGGATATGATGAAGATATTTTAGCTCTTCATTTTGAGCTAGATAAGTTATCAGAAGAAGAAAAGAAAATTATTGACCTACGTTATTATCAAGATATGACACAGAGTGAAGTGTCAAAAGTGTTGGGTACGAATCAGGTAAATGTTTCTAGATGTGAAAGTAAAATTTTACAGAAATTAAAAAAAGAAATGGCAGCTTAACTATTTATTTCTCATTTTCTATGATAGAATATAGATGAAGTAGGTGATATTATGCCAAAAAAACAAATCTTTGGTAGTATTATAATATTAATTGTTTTAAGTTTAATTTGTATGTTTATTTATGATGAATTTAAAGATGAAAAAAATAATCATCAAAAAAAATTGATTGTTGAAAAAGGTGGTAGTAAATTATCTTTATACTATACTGACAAGAATCATTATTATTATGTATATGGATTACGAAAAATTATAGTAGATTATGGTGATCATGATTTGGAACTTGATAAAGCACTAGAAGCAAAACAAATTACGATAGATGAAGTAATTCATTTAATTGGAAATGATAATAAATTAAGTTATGGTGATGGTGGAAGTATAAAGATAAATAATCAAGATATTTCTTTACTTCAATGTCATACTACTAATGGTAATCGTGATTATTACTTTGGACCAAGTAATATGGTTAAAAAAGAAGGATTCTGTCAAGAGGAAGCTTATATTTGTACTTTTACGAAAACTTATTTAGTGCGTGATATTACAGAAAGTAATGATAGCAAATATATTTATCTAACGCTTCGTGCTTTTCAAGATGAAGAAGTATTCACAGTTAAAGTTAAAAAAAGTTTAAATCCAGAAATAGAAGAAGGAAAATCTTATGAATTTACTTTTGCTTCTATTGGTAATAGTAAAAAAGAAGATATTGAGTCTATATTTACTAATCATAAATTATTAAGTATTATAGCTACTGATAAAGAAGGACTTGAACAAGTAAATGAATCTGTTTGCGAATAGAAAGATATTAAAAATATTTAGTACCTTTCTTTTTTTTGTATAATTTTTTCCATTTTGGAAAATTTATTAGTAGGTGATGAAAATGGAAAAAAAGAAGTATGAAGAAATTGTTAGTAAACATAAACCAACTGAAACAAGAGGACAAAATGCTTTTATTGCGTTTGTGACTGGTGGAATTGTAGGAGTAATTGGACAAGTTTTAACAGAATGTTATTCTACTTGGTTTGATATTTCTACAAAAGATGCTTCCACTTTTATGTTAGTTACTTTGATTTTTTTAGCTAGTTTATTTACAGCGTTAGGATTTTTTGATAAGTGGGTGACATTCTGTAAATGTGGTTTAATCATTCCTATTACGGGATTTGCTCATTCTATGACTAGTGCTGGAATTGAATATCGTAAAGAAGGACCCATCTTTGGACTTGGTAGTAATATTTTTAAACTAGCAGGTAGCGTTATTTTATATGGAGTAGTATCAGCTTGGTTTTTTGGACTTCTTAGATTAATTATTATGGGAGGGTAATTATGACTTTTGAATATAAAAATGTATTTGTAGAAGAAACTAGTACCGTAGCTGGTCCTTATGAAGCTAAGGGACCTTTGAAAAAATATTTTGATAAGACTTTTGATAACTTATATAATGGTGAAAAATCATGGGAAATGGCAGAAGCAAAAGTGTTAGAAGAAAGTATTGGTTTAGTTTTAAAGAAAGCAAAAAAAGATAAAGAAGATATTGATGTTATTATATCAGGAGATTTGATGAATCAGATTACTTCATCATGTTATTCATCTGAAAAATTTAATTTTCCTTTTTTAGGTATTTATAGTGCTTGTGCTACTAGTATTGAAGGAATTATTTTAGGAAGTAGTTTAATTGATAGTGGTAAAGTTAAGAATGTGATTAGTTCTACTTCTTCTCATAATATGTCTAGTGAAAAACAATTTCGTAATCCAACTGAGTATGGTGCTCCTAAACCTAAAACGGCTACTTTTACGGCTACTGGTGGAGCTAGTATGTTACTTACTAATAAAAATACTGGTATTAAAGTAGAAAGCTCAACGATTGGAAGAATTCTTGACTATAATCAAACTGATCCACTTAATATGGGTAGTGTTATGGCTCCAGCTGCTGCTGATACAATTTATAGACATTTAAAAGATATGAATAGAGATCCTAGTTATTATGATCTTATCTTAACTGGAGATTTAGGATTATATGGAAAAGAAATTTTAATCGATTTTATGAAAACAGAGTATGGACTTGATATTAGTAGTAATTATAATGATTGTGGCGTTATGCTATATGATTTAGAAACCCAAAAAGAAGTATTAGCAGGTGGATCTGGTCCTGTGTGTAGTGCTTTAGTTAATTATAGTCTAGTTATAGAAATGTTAAAAAAGAAAAAGATAATGAAAGTATTATTAGTAGCAACAGGAGCTTTATTTTCACCAACTATGGTATACCAACATGAAAATATCTTAAGTATTGCTCATGCTGTTAGTTTGGAGGTTATTAAATAATGGTATATATAAATTCATTCTTGTTTTGTGGCCTTATTTGTTTAATTGGACAAGTAATTCTTGATAATACTAAGTTATCAGCAGGACATATTACTAGTATCTTTGTTGTTGTAGGTTCTTTTTTAGATACCTTTAGTATTTATGATCAAATTATTAATCATGTAGGAGCAGGAGCACTAGTACCAATTACTAGTTTCGGTCATTCTTTAATTCATGGAGCTTTAGCAAAAGCAAGTGATATGGGAATTATGGGACTGTTAATGGGAATGTTTGATTTAACAGCATCAGGTATTACAGCAGCAATTGTGTTCACTTTTATCTTTACATTATTTTTTAAACCAAAAAATTAAAAGTCTCCCTAATTGGAAGACTTTTTCTCATTCTTAAATTCTTTATAGTAATAACTACCATTTTTAGTTTTAGTTAATCTTTTCTTACATTCTAATTCATTGGGGTAGAAAACAGAAAATACTTCTATCATATTTGGCTGTATATAAGGTTCTATCGTTTGATAAGGTACTTTAATTTCAGGCGTTATTTTACCAGTTAGTTCTGATTTTCTAGGATATTCTCCATTAAAGTTAGCTAAAATGATTTCTGATTTTACTATCTCAAAAGATTTCTTTTCTTCTTTTTCTTGTTTTACTATTGATGTTAGTACATATTTAGCTTTGGTTAGACCTATTAAATCTAAACTATAATTATACTTAGTAGGATTTTCTAGATTACTTTTTAATTGAAAAGAACCATCTGTATAACATCTGTTTATTACATAATGATCTTCTTTTTGAGAGCAACTAAAAGCTCCTTTAATAGATGCTTTTTTTAGTAACTCAGGATTAAATTGGATAGATTCTATTCCTAGTTCATCTAACATATAAATTTTTTCATAAAAATAAGCTTTCTTATATTCAATAGGACAGTTTCCGTTATAAATTGCATGAAGTAGGGAAGATAAATAAATTTCATTATTGGTAATATTTATTTTTCCTTCTTCTAATAATTTTCGTAGTTTTTTTAAATTTTCTAAAAATTCAGTTGTATCTTCTTTTTTAGTAATATCTAGTCTTTGAATTAAATAGGCAATTTTTTTCCAATCTGTAGTTTTTAAATTGTTCATATATTAAATGCATATCTCCTTATTGTTTTTTAATTATTTTTTGATAATTCAATGATTATATTATAATCATCATCATTTGCCATAATATTTTTATGTAACTCATGACATTTTTCACACTGATAGATGATTTTATAAGTATCTTTAAATTTTTCTATACCAATTGGTTTCAATAATCCAAGGCACTTATTTAATCTGTCACCTGGCATAATATCAATATGTTTTGAATATAAGCAATAAGGACAATGATCCCTAGCAGTATAATTTAATTTTTCTACTTTTTTGTTACAATGTTCACAAATAAATTCTTCATCACGCATCGTAAATTTTTTCATTTTATCACCAACATCATTATTATAACAGAGTTTCTATTAAAATGTTATTGGTTATAGTATTTTTCTTTGGCTCCTACTTGGTTTTATGGTATAATGCTTATAGAAATATAGGTGATAACATGGAGTACGAAGTAAAAATAGATGCTTTTGAAGGACCACTTGATTTACTTCTTCATTTAATTAAAGAATCAAAAGTAGATATTTGGGATATTAAGATAGTTGATATTACAGATCAGTATTTAAAATATATTAAAAGTATGCAAGAGTTAAACTTAAATGTAGCTAGTGAATATTTAGTAATGGCCAGTGAACTTATGGAAATGAAGTCTAAAATGTTACTTCCAAGATATAAAGAGGAAGAAGAGGAAGAAGAATTAGATCCAAGAGAGCAATTAATTCAAAAGTTAATAGAATATCAAAAGTATAAAGATATGACGAAAAACTTTAAAGAATTAGAAGAAATTAGACATGAATTTTATACAAAAGCACCTGATAATTTAAAGGAATATGCAAGTGAAGGTACTGTAATTACTAGTGATGTTACTTTAGATGATTTAATGAAGGCATTTGAAAAGTTTTTAAAGAGAAAAGAATTAGAAAAACCTTTATCAACCACTGTTACTAAAAAAGAAATTACGGTAGAAGAAAGAAGAAGTAGTATTCGTTCTATTTTAAAAGATAAGAAAAAGGTTGATTTTTTTGAATTATTTGATGTTGTTACAAAAGAATATATTGTAGTTACTTTTTTAGCAGTATTAGAAATGGCTAAAAAACAGGAACTTATGATTTATCAAGAAAATAATTTTGATAATATTATTTGTGAGGCGGTGAGTGTATGAATAAATTAGCAGTATTAGAAGGTTTACTTTTTGTAGTAGGAGAAGATGGCCTTACGATTAATCAAATGATGGAAATATTAGATGTTACACTAGAAGATGCAAAAGAATTAATTAGTCGTTTAAAAGAAAAATATGAAGCTGATGATAGTGGTATTAGGATTAGTTTTTTAGGAGATACTTTTAAATTAACTACTAAAAAGGAACACCGTGAGTATTATCAAAAACTAATTGAAAATCCAGAAAGTAATGTTTTATCACAGGCAGCTTTAGAAACATTAGCTATTATTGCTTATAATCAGCCTATTACTAGAATTCAAGTAGATGAAATTCGTGGTGTTAGTAGTAGTCAAATGATTCGTAAGTTGGTGGCTAAAGGTTTTTTAAAAGAAGTTGGTAGAAGTGATGTTGTAGGAAGACCAATTCTTTATAAAACAACGAGTGAATTTTTAGATTACTTTGGTCTTGCTACTATTGATGATTTACCTGATATCAAAGAAAATCTATCAGAAGATACAAAAGAAGATACAGATTTATATCATTCTAAGTATCAAGAAACTGAAGAACAGTTATAGTGGCGTATTGCCACTTTTTTTAATCTAATTTTGTTAGAATTAGGTAAGTATTTAAATCTGGAGCTGGTGTTAGTGTTACATTTTTATTAGCTCTTATAGCTATCGTAATAATATCTCTAGGATTAATTATGCTAACAACAGATCCATTAAAATCCATATCTGTATTTGCTATCATGTCTTTACTAATTTCAGTACCATTTATAGAAATATCGTTATTATCAACACCTACTACTAAAGCAGCATTATCACTAATAGAACCAGAAAAGAAGTATTCAATTTTATAAGTACCAAAAGTGTTTACGATCATACTATTTTCTAAAGTTACAGAAATATCGGTTGCAAGTCCTGCTATCGCAAGAGGAACTTTGTAGGTACATTCGCTGTTAGTTAGATTGTATTGCCTTCATCATTATATTTATGTGCAAATATTCTTGCTTCTTGACTTCCACTTGGCCCAGTTGGCCCGGTTGGACCTTGTAATCCGGTAGGACCAGTTGGCCCTGTTAATCCTGTTGATCCAGTTGGGCCTTGTAATCCAGTTGGCCCAGCAGGACCTATTGGCCCGGTTGCTCCAGGAAAAATATGGTAACAATTTTCACTTTTATATTCTTTCATAAACATTCTCCTCTCTATAGTTTATGTTTCGGACGTAAAATCATGTTATTTTGAATTTAATTTATTGCTTATAATGGGTACTTTTATGTTAAAATTATTTTGAAAAGAGGGATAAAATGAAACAGCCAGTAGTTTTATGTATATTAGATGGATGTGGTTTAAGAAAAGAAGAAAAGGGAAATGCTTTTAAAAATGCTAATAAGCCAAATTTTGATTCTTTAGTTTCAAAATACCCACATACTAGTTTAGAGGCATCAGGAAAATTAGTAGGTTTACCAAAGGGTCAAATGGGAAATTCTGAAGTTGGACATATTAATATAGGAGCAGGTCGTGTTGTTTATCAACCACTTGAACTTATTAATCATGCTATTGAAACAGAGTCTTTTTATAAAAATGATAATATTTTAAAAGTGATTCATCATACACAAACAAATCATTCTAAACTTCATATTATGGGATTAATTAGTGATGGAGGTATTCATTCTCATATTAATCATTTACTAGCTTTAGTAGATATGTGTAAAAAAGAGGGCGTTAATGAAGTACACTTTCATTTATTTACTGATGGAAGAGATTCTGATATTCATAGTGGAAAAGGTTTTGTTGAAAAATTAGAAGAATCTATTTCTAAAAATAACCTTGGAATTATTACTACGATTTCCGGTAGATATTATGCTATGGATAGAGATAATAATTATGATAGAATTAAACTTGCATATGATGCAATTGTGAGTGGTATTGGAGAAAGATATTCTTCTGTTAGTGAATTGTTTGACAGTCAATACAGTAATGGTATTACCGATGAATTTATAAAGCCTTCTGTTTTAGCAAATGGTAAATTAGAAGATAATGATGGTATTATTGTTTTTAATTATCGACCTGATAGATTAAGAGAAATGTTTACAGCAATTACTAATCCAGAATTAGTAGATATGGATACTGTGAAGTTAGAAAATGTAAAGTTAGTGTCTATGATGCCAATTACTGATAGTGTAAAGGGAATTACTGCATTTGACATTCAAAAGTTAAATAATACTTTAGGAAAATATGTAGATGATTTGGGTCTTAATCAGTTGCGTATTGCAGAAACAGAAAAGTATGCTCATGTTACTTACTTTTTTGATGGAGGAGTAGAACTTGCTTTAAAAAATTCTAAGCGTATTTTAGTAAATTCTCCAAAAGTAGCTACTTATGATTTAAAGCCAGAAATGTCAGCTGAAGAAGTAACAGATAAATTATTAGCAGAAATTGATAAGGATTATTTAGACTTAGTTGTTTTAAATTATGCCAATGGAGATATGGTAGGACATACTGGTAACTATGATGCTGCAGTAAAGGCAGTTGAATTCTTAGATAAATGTATTGGTAGATTATATCAAAAAGTAGAAGAAAAACAGGGAATACTAGTAATTACAGCAGATCATGGTAACTGTGATATTATGATAAATGAAGATGGTACCCCTTGTACAACACATACTACGAATAAAGTTCCTTTTATCGTAACAAAAGATGATATTCAATTAAAAGATGATGGAAAACTTGCTGATATTGCGCCAACATTATTACATTTATTGAAAATTCCAGTACCAGTTGAAATGGACGGAGAATCATTAATAAAATAGAAGCTATTTTAAAAGTAGCTTCTTTTTCAAAATTATTTACTTATGAAGAAATTTCTGCTATAATTTAGTCATGCCCGAATGGCGGAATGGTAGACGCGGTGGACTCAAAATCCACTGGTAGCGATACCGTGTCGGTTCAAGTCCGATTTCGGGCACCATAGGGAAATCTGTTCGAATAGTTCGAACTTTGATATATAGAATCAATCAAAAATGATTGATTTTCTCATTTTATAAGAAAAAATCATAGAAAGGTGTAATCTATGATTAAGTTTATTAAAAAATAATTAGAGATTGAAGAATCTTTAAAGTATGAATAATGATAATATGTGATTTTTGTAATACTAAACCAACTATTATAAATAGAAGTATTAGAAAGATTGATAAAATTAATCTTACTTAGGCAATATTCAAATGACGATGAATATTTTAATTTATTATTTACTTATATTATTTCCTTAAAAGAAGAAAATGATAAGTTAATAGAAAAAATAGAAAATATATAATATAGTATAGATAGAACTTATTTTTATTTGTTTCTATCTATTTTTGATAAAAAGTCTTGACTCTCCCCTTAAGGTTAGGCCTTATTCTGTTAGTGAAAGGAGGAAAAAGTATGTATAGAATTGGAGAATTTTCATATCTATATAAGTTAACAATAAAAACATTAAGATATTATGATGAGATTGATTTATTTAAGCCATCATATAAAGAACCATATACTGGGTATAGATATTATTCAGAAGATCAAAAAGAAGAATTAGAACATATCTTAAAATTAAAAGATTATGGTTTTACACTAGAAGAAATTAAAGATTTAAAAAAAGAATTAACAGAAGAAAAAATTATTAAAAAAATACAGGAATTACAAAATCAACAAAATCAACTAGATTCTAAAATAAAAAAATTAGAATTTTTAAAAAATGGGGGAGAAAATAAAATGAAATATAAAGTAGGTTTTAATTCAAATAGAAAAATAGATGTAGTAGGAATAAGAATAAATTTAGAGAAAAGAAATCAAGAAGAATTAGATAAGTATTTTGAAAATATAGAGAAGAAAGTAAAGAAACTAAAACTAAATACCAGAACTAAAGTAGTAATTACTGAAGAAGTTGGTTATAAAGAAGAAAATATTGAATTGTTTATTGGATATTTTATTTCACACTTAACACCAAAAGAATTAGGTAAAATTTATAAAAGTAAAGATTTACATTTATTTAGTTATCCAACGGCAGATTATTTAACGGCAATAAATGTAGCAAATAATGACATAACAACAGCGTGTAAAAATATAATAGAATATTCAAAAGATAAGAAGGTACAAATTGTTGGGCCTTTTATGGAGTTTTATGATATAGAAGAAAAGCCAAAAGTGTATGTAATGGTTCATGATTTAGTAAGAGAAGAACTTGATGATGAAAGAATAAAAGAAGATGCTAATAATAAATATCATCAACCATTTGTATTAAATAAAGAATTATTAGGTAAATGGAAGATAAAAGAGATTCTTCCAAATATTCATTTTAATCCAGATAAACAAAAAAGTAATCCAAGTTCTACTTATATGACTTTGGAATTTAATGATGATGGTACTACCAATTTTAAAAATGTAAAATGGTCTGATAACTTTTTATTTATAGTAACAGATAATGGCGTAATAGCTAATTTTATGAATATTATGAAGATAAATGATAAAGAATATTTAGAAATACGCATGAATGATATGAGTACAATTTATTATCATGCTAAACCAATATCATATATATATGAAAGATAAATTTGATTTTTTAATATTTTCTAACACTTAAAAATGACATGGGTATTCCTATGCCATTTTCATTTTCTCTAATTTTTCTAAATTACTTTTTAATCTTTCGTTATCAGGTTCCATAGTAAGTGCTAATTTTTCATATTCAATTGCTTTATCTAATTCATTTAAATAATAAGAACTAATTGCTAGTAAATCATATACAGTATTATTCCAACTAAAAATTTCATTAATATATGTTTTAGGATGATTCTTAATTTTTAATGCTAGTAAGCAATATTTTTTTACTTCTTCATAATTTTCTAAATCATATTCTAATAGAGCCCTTTCCATATAGGGATCTCTTAAATAAGGAGCTTCTTTTATTGCTTTATCTAACCACATTCTAGCTTCTTCATAACGATTGAGATGACGATAACATCTTGATATAAAACGCATAGATGCGCATCTTTCATCATTCCAAGTAGCAGTTTTTAAAGACAAGTGTTTAATTAAAGTATCAATTGCTTCATTCCATTTTCCATAATACATATATTCTCTACCTAAATAATGCATATTTCTATCATCTTCAGGATCTTCTTTTACAGATAGTTCTAAAAGAGGTAAATAGCTACTACGGGATTTTTCTTTATCAGGATAGTGATTTAATACAATACTATCATTTGTAACTTTATATTCTTTTTTTCCTTGATAAGTTAATACCTCATGAATAGGGTGTGTCCAAATATAGTTTTTTCGATCATGAATTTTTTCTGTATAAAAAGAAACTAGGGGATTATTATTTTCATCTAAACTCCAATTATAAGTATATAAAATACGATTTGTCTTTTTTTTCCAAACTTTTTCTAATTCTTTACGCCAACCTGGTAGTAAAATTTCATCTATATCAGTGCATACACATATATCAGCGTCTAATGGAACCATTTTTAATGATTCATTTCTAGCTACATCAAAACGCCAAGGATTAATTACTTTCTTTTTTACATTTACACCTAATTTTTTTAATAATTTTCTACTGTTATCAGTAGAACCAGTATCTAGAACATAAATCTCATCTGCTTCTTTCATAGATTCAACCCAGCGATTAATAAATTTTTCTTCATTTTTACATATTGCGTAAACACATACTTTGTACTTTTTCATAAAACACCTCTATTTATTCTATGCAATTATGTGTATCAAATTTCTTGTTTACCTAAGTATTCAATAATGATAGTAATCAGTGAATTAGTAAAATAAGAATTTGAATTAATGTCATTTAAATCAGGTGTATTTAAGAAAATAGTATAATTACCAACATTAAAAAGAGCATAGACATTATTAGGGTTTTCTATTGAAATAATACCATGAGCCATTATTTGAGTAGCTGTTTCATCATATATCCATTCACTTGCTCCGATATAAATATTATCGGTATTAATCATTTTAAAACCAAGAGATACAAAATCACGATGTGGGTTAAATTCAATATCAGTTGCTTGAGTATAAGCTGATACTATAAAAGAAATTTTATAATAACCAATTTCATTAAATTTAATTGTGTTATCGTTAGTATTTAAATCTACTAAGTTGGTAGCGTCAATTTCTTTTCTTTCGATTGGCAATCTGTTATTAGGTAGCACTTTTATACCATCTTCATTTTCACTATAATTATAAGTTACCAAGTAAGCAGAACGTGATATACCAGCTGGCCCTGTTGGTCCTATAGGACCTATTTCTCCTTTTTCTCCTTTAGGCCTTGAATTCTACCAACATTTTCCCAATTATTATTATTTTCTGACCAAACATATAAATCTCCATCAACTAAGTAAGCATCATTGATGTTACCAGTAGGATGTTCTTTTATAAAATCATTATAATTTGAATAAGAACCTTGTATGCTTACGCTACTACCTTTAGGACCAGTTGGCCCGATTAATCCTTGATTTCCTTTTGGAATAACTATATCTAGAATATGATTGGTGCACCAGTTATATCAATAACTTTAGCACTGCTTCCTTCATCACCTGTTATAGTATTTCTAAATTCAATTGTTTCAGTGCTACCAGTAGGACCAGTTGGACCAATAGGTCCAACTGGTCCTATAAGATAACACGAATTTGGTATTTTATATTTACTATAGCTTTTATTTTTTTTCTAACATAAATAATACTCCTTTTTATTACACTATATTTATTAGATAAGATATTATTAAATTTTATAAATATTTAAATATGCACTAGTACCTGTTGTTGGTGTAACGGTTACAGTGGAGGTTGATTCTATTGTTAGTGTAATTTTATCTCCAGTTGCAAATGAGTTAATACTACTACCTATAAAGTCAGTATCTACATTAGCTGTTGTATCTTTTATAATAGTAGTACTACCAATTGATGTCTGATTCTGATTTATTTCTACTGTAATATTAGCATTTTGAGAAGTAGAACCTGAAAAGTAATAATCTACTTTATAAGTACCACTTTCGTTGATAGTTAAAGCATTAGCTGTATCAACACCAATTCCTGAATTTGGACCATTACTTGCTAGTGGAATTGTCTGAGCAACATTTTCTTGAAGGTTAATATTATTTGTAGAATTATCATATTTACGACCAAAGGCACTAATAGCAGCTGGCCCAGTTGGTCCAGTAGGCCCTTGAGGTCCTTGAGGACCTACTATTCCTTGTTCACCTTGTTGTCCTTGAGGACCAGGTTCACCTTTTGGTCCAGTTGGACCTATTGCACCTTGAGGCCCTTGAGGTCCCGTTGTACCAGTTAAACCTCTTAATCCTTGAGGTCCAGTTGGTCCTGCTGGACCTATTGGTCCTGTTGGACCTTGAGGAATTACGAAATCTAATATAACGTTATCATTTGTACCACTATTATTAACTATAGCATCAGAGTTAGGTAAACCAGTTTGGGTATTGCCAACAGTAATAGTTACCGGTCCTCTAGGTCCAGTTGGCCCAGTCGGACCCATTAAATAACAGTTATTTGGTAATTTACAGTATTTTTCTTTTTCATGATTACATTTACTATTATCAAACATATAATCCTTCCTTTCTACCTTAATATATGAAAAAAAGATATTTATGTTTGTGCTATTATATTTCTTCTTTACTATAACCTACTATTTTTTGCCAAGTAACTGGACCAACTATTCCATTTACTTCATGATTAAATCTGTTTTCTAATACTTTAATAGAACGTTCTGTTAATTCATCAAAAGTACCAGTTACTCTTACCCCAGGAATAGTATGAAATTTACTACATATTTTAAATAAAAAATTTTGAAGTACTTTTACATCATCTCCAGACATACCTAGAGATAAAAAACGACCAGGGTAAATTTCATTAATATACTCTTTGTAAGAAGTAGGAATATTTTTAATAGTAGTTTGATAAACTTCTAAAATTTTATTCCAAGTATTTCTATCTGTAATTCCTGTTTCTTCTAAATTATATTTTTTTTGAAAATTATTAATCATTTGAACAGTGCTATCTGTATAAATAGAATTAACACTTAATAATGGTAAATCATCATCGAAGAAAGAAATTACCCCTAAAAAATAATGTAATACCTGTACTTCAGCTCCGGAATCTCCATGTTTTAATTCTGTACTATATTTTATTTCTACTTCTTCTAATTGAATACCTTCAGTGTATAAATCATTTACTTTTTTTACACTATTGTATATATATTTGATCTTATACCAAGTAGCTTTATCAATAGTGCCTGTTATAGGTAAATTAAATATTTCTTGAAACTTTTTAACAGTATTTTCTGTTTCTACAGTAAAGAATAAATTAACTGGATCAATAACAGGTAATAGGGGATAGTTTTGATGAATTGCATTTAATTCTCTTTGAATAATTCTAATTTCTTCTCTGGCATCTCCTAATTTCAAAGTAACACCAGGGTATGAAGAAATAGGATCTATTGTTTTAGTATCAGTAATTATTTTAATGTCATCACCGTAATAATATTTTAATATTTGAAGAGTAGTTTTTCCTTGTTTTGCTAGAGTTACTGTTCCCCACTGTGATAGTCCTTCACAAATTGTTTTTTTACCATCACAGTATTTAGTAAAGTAGGGCTGAATTTGACCGTCTTTAACAACATAATTATTAAATACTTCATCTACAATGTGAGTAATAGATTCAAATAAAGTTCTACCATCTACAAATGCCTGATCATAACTTGATAAAGATGTAATATCAAATGAATAACCTTTACTTGGATACCATTCATTATATATTCTATTTAAAGTAAATGTAATAATAGCAATAATGTTAGCACGAAGTGCATTTTCAGGCCAAGTAGGGTATATTTCACTACAAGCTACATTTTTAATATAATTGATAAAAGGAATTCTAATATTTCTACTATTTTCATCTGGTTTTCCTAAATGAACAATAATTTGGGTAGGAATAAATGGTTCTAATACAGCTTTTCTATCCATTTTTATTCTCCTTTGGTTTTGGTACTAAAGTCACATATTGAATCATTTTTTGTCCACTATAGATAGGAACTTGAAAAGTAGTAGGACCTAGATAGTTAGGGTGCTTTACAATTAATTCATAAGTAACATATTCAGGTTCATCAATATTTTTAATATCAGGAGCTGGTAAAATGATATTAGAGATAATACCACTTTCATCTGTAATTCCTTCAAAGAAATTTAACTCTATTTTAGAGACTTCTTTTTCAATTGTGATATTTACATTAGGAATAGGAATTGCTTGCTCTGCCATAAAAATTTGGACTTTTAAAATACCAGTTGATGGATTATCTTTTAGAAATTGTTGATAAACTTCATTTTTATTCATTTAAATTTCCCTTTCTATTGTAAGAATTTGACCAATATTTAATGAATTGGTCGTTAAATTATTTTTATCTTTAATTTTATTTACAGTTGTATTAAACTGTTTAGCAATTGAATAAAGACTATCTCCTTTTTTAACAGTATAGCTAATATTTTCTAAACCTGTACTACTTGAAGTATTAGGTATTTTTAATTCTTGATTAATAGATAGACTAGTACTTTTTAGATTATTTAGTTTTATAATTTCATTCACAGTTGTATTAAATCTTTTAGCAATTAAATAAAGACTATCTCCTTTTTTTACTATATAAGTCGTTGCTTCTTCTTTTTCTTCATATAAATTAGGATCTCCAATACACTCTAAAACTGTAGTTAAGTTAGAACTTTTAGTTTTAATTTTTAACTGTTGATTAATATATAGGGTAGTAGAACCTAAACTATTTGTTTTCATGATTTCATTTACAGTGGTATTAAATTTTTTAGCTATTGTATAAAGACTATCTCCTTTTTTTACAGTATATATTTCATATTCTGGAATAGTGATAGTAGTATCTTCTTCTATAGTAATGGGAATTTTTAATATTTGACCTACTGATAATAAATTAGAGACTAGGTTATTTAAATTTTTTATTTCTTGAAGAGTAGTACCATATTTACGAGCTATTTGATAAAGATTATCTCCACTTTTTACAGTATATGAAAAATATCTTTTCGTACTGGTACTAGCTTCTGGGATTTCTAGTATTTGACCGATTTGTAGGGTGTTTGATACTAAATTATTTTCTTTTTTAATGTTATCAACGGAAGTATTTGTTTGTTTTGAAATTAAATAGAGACTATCTCCTTTTTTTACGGTATAGCTATATCTTAAGTCAGATTCATTTATGTATTCTAAAATGGAAGATACAATTTGATTTATAAGACAACTACATAACATGTTTGGATTTGTGGTATCAAAAAAACAATTTAAAATAATAGTAGGATTTATATTAATTTCTCTTTGAATATAATAGTAATCTTGATTCCAATTAGCTGGTAGAATTTTTATAGTTGGTTCTATTACTTTTATGTTTTCTTTTTTTAAATTCTTATAGATGATATTAGCTAAATTTGTTGTATCATTTTTTGAATCAATAATATTAGTAAATTCGTTATCGAAATGAGAATGAATTGTTAGAATAATGGTCTTATTTGAATTGGTTATCATTTTTCTAATTTTTTCAATTCTTTTAGATGGTTCTAGGTTAATATCTTTTTCACGAGTGGTTTGAACATTTAGATTTTCTTTTTTTAAAGCTATTACAAGTTGTTTTGATAAATATAAACAGTAATCCTTTTCTTCAAAGTTTTTTAGAGTTTCTCCATAGTCTTGTCCACCATGGGCTGCATCAATAATAATTTTATAATCATTCATGATATTCCTCCTAGAATTATTTTATGATGAATGCCTAAAACTGTTATTGAATATTTTAAAATTTTAAATAGAAGTTCAAAGCTATCAATAATGAGATAATATCACAAAAATAGCACTAGTAATTTTATTCACTAGTACTATTTATTTTTAGTAAAAATTTAACTATTAATTGATTTCCTTAGATAATTTTTCTAAAGTATCAGCATCAAGTCCAGTTAATTCAGAAATAGTAGAAATATCCATCTTTTTTGCTAACATATTTTTAGCTATTTCTACATTTCTTTGTTCAACTCCCTGAGAAATTCCTTGCTCAATTCCCTGAGAAATTCCTTGAGAAATTCCATCTTCATAAGCCATCTTCTTCTCAGTATTCTGGATTAATCTTTGATCTTCTTCATAAGTCATAAAACTTCTGAACGTTTCTTGATTATTTAAATCTGTTACTTTATCTTCATACTCTTGCACAAAATCATCTCCATTTGATATCTTATCAAGGTCATTTTTCTCTAAATCTAACATAATTAAATGCTTATACTTATTAACCTTGTCTACATCTGAATTGTACCAATAATTAGTGATTTTGTCCATATTGTATTCAAGAATTTCAAAGTTATCAATATACTTTTTCTTCTTATCATTCATGACATAATAATAAGTTACATCATCGATATCTTTACTTAATCCATAAGTGAAATCAATATGTAT
>UQOS01000015.1 GCA_900542735.1 uncultured Mycoplasmatota bacterium
GGTTTAGTAAATCTAGAGTATGATGATATCAAAAAATATGGCTTGGCATTAAAAGAAATTAAATCAGGAGATGTAATTTTGGCATGGACTTATGTTGGAAATAAAGTAAAACCAAGTCATTTTCCTAATAAGAGTGATGGATATGAAGTAGAAAGTGTTCAATGTAATGGAAAAGAAGCAAAATTTGATAATTATAATTGGAGCTTATCATTACCTGATACGAGTGAAGAAGAAATTACTTGTGAGTTTGTGTTTAGAGATACCCAAACATTAGCTAACAAAATATTATCAAGTAATACTTTGATTACGGATACACCAACTTTAACTACTTCAAGTAATAATACAAGTGATAAAAGTGGATTATATAAATCAACTGCCACCAATACAGGTAAACCTACTTACTATTTTAGAGGGAATATAGAAAATAACTATGTAAGTTTTGCTGGATTTACTTGGAGAATTGTAAGAATTAACGAAGATGGAACAGTTCGTATCGTAATGCAAGATGGAATCAATAATAATGCTAATTATGCATTTAATTCTAACTATAATAATTATACATATATGTATTATACAAATAGCCAAGCTAAAACTCAACTTGAAAGTTGGTATCAAACAAATATCGAAAGTAAATCTGATTTAGTTAAAAATGTAGCTAGTGGAGCTTATTATTGTGAACAAGCAAAAGCAAAATGCTCTGATAGTTATACATCAGGAAATGCTACAATGACTACTTATAATAAATATACTCCAGACTTTAAATGTAGTAGTGATGGAAATGGAAAAGGAGTAGTAAACGCAAGTGTAGGATTACTAAATTATGATGAAGTAGTTTATGCAGGTGGTTATTATGGACAAAGTAATAGTAACTATTATTTATATAATTTAAACATTCATTGGTGGACAATGAGCCCAGCTGGATTTACATCTGGTAATTCGTATGTATGGAACATCCGCGCATCAGGTGATATTTCAGGTAACTATTATGTTGCTAACACTTCATATCGCCTTCGTCCAGTTTTAAACCTAACAGCTGATACACAAATTACTGGTGGAGATGGTAGCAAAGAAAATCCATTTACAATTGGTTAAATTATTACAGATATAAATAATAAAAAATTATTATAAAGAATTGATAAATAGTTTTCGTTTATCATTTCTTTTTTTCTTTTGATAGGTTATAATATTATTGATTTGAGGGGATGCAGGTTGGAACTTGTTAAGAAAAATATAAAATTAAAGGTAGAAACAAAAAATTATGGTACTGTTACTATTTATTTAAATGATGAAGAAAATAAAATAGGTGATGGTTATTTTGTTACTGCAACAAAACATAGAAAGAAATTAGCTGGTTTTGTTGATTATAATGGTAAAGAAATCATACCACTACAAGAAATGGAATTAAAAGAAGAATTTCATAGTAAAGATTATCATAATATTTGCTTTGGTTTTCAAATGCCTAATTGTAATGTATTGGAGTATTATCATGTAAAAAAACAAAATAATGGAAAATATCGTTTGGTATTAAGAACTTGTTATTCAGATATACCAGCTTTAACTATTCAACAAGTAAAAGAAAATGATGACCTTTGGCTATTTAAAACTGTTGGTGGTGAAAATGAGGAATACGCTATTTACTCTTTAGAAAAAGAAAAAATTATTACTAATTTTTTTGATGTAATAGATTTTAACATAGGTAGTAACCCTTATGGACATGTAGCATATTTTTGTAAAGATATAACCGGTATTTATGATGGTGAAAAAGTTGTATATACCTCTATTTGTGGTTTCTTTGATAAAGATGGTAATTTTTCTAGTCAGATATTAGATGTAGAATCAGGTTTACTATATAGTAGTTATCAATTAGGTATTAATTCTTGTTCAGATTCTTTTTGTGCTTTTATAAATACCTTAATAACGAAATATAAAAGTGAATACGATGAAAAAGATAGATCTACCCAAGCAATTATTAATCATTTATTTAATGATTATAATGGTTCAACTCCTCCCAAAAAAGAAGTAGAGAAAAAAGCTAGGATTATTAAGTTTCCTAGTTAGGAAGTAAGCAGGTGTAAAAATGAAACGTAGTGAAGTAGATAGAAGTAAAATATCTCCTATGATGGGGCAATACTTAGATATAAAAGATAAATATGAAGATACTATTATCTTTTTTAGATTAGGTGACTTTTATGAAATGTTTTTTGAAGATGCTATTTTAGCAAGTCGTGAGTTAGAACTTACTTTAACAGGTAAGAATTGTGGACTTGATGAAAGAGTTCCTATGTGTGGTATTCCATATCATGCTTATAAAAGTTATCTAGATAAATTAATTGAAAAAGGTTATAAAGTAGCTATTTGTGAGCAATTAACAGATCCTAAAGAAACAAAAGGAATGGTAGAAAGAGATGTTATTCAAGTAGTTACTCGTGGTACTATCTTAGATGATAGCTTAAACTCTAAAGATTATAATTACATTGGAAATATCTATGATTTTGATTACTGTTATGGTGTTAGTTTAGTAGATGTATCAACAGGGTATTCCTATAGTGTTATTCTAGAACATGATAGCGAGAAATTAGTTAAAGAAATACTTGCTTATAATTTAAAAGAAGTAATTGTGAATAATAAGACAGATCGTAATTTAATTAATACTTTACGAGAACAGTATCACATTCTAGTAACAATTCGTGACGATATTTATGATGGTGAAGATTATAAATACTTAGTAGAAAATATAAAAGATGTTCGTATTGAAACTACTGTTTTTCATTTACTTTCTTATTTACTAGAAACCAAAAAAGGAAATCTTTCTCATTTACAAAAAGTAGAGTTAATCGATCATAAGAAACATTTGTCATTCGATGTTCATACAAAGAAGAATTTAGAGTTAGTTGAAACACTTCGTAATCGTGATCGTACTTATTCATTACTTTGGCTTTTAGATAAAACAAAAACAGCTATGGGTGGAAGATTTTTAAAAGCAAATATTGAAAATCCATTAACAGATGTTACAGAAATTAATAGACGATATCATACTATTGAAACATTATTAACTGAGTTTATTTTAAAAGAAGAGTTACGCGATGAACTTGATAAAGTATATGATTTAGAACGTCTTTCTAGTAGAATTAGTTATGGTAATAGTAATGCTAGAGATATGATTCAGTTAAAAAACTCTTTGGCTAGTCTACCTAATATTAAAAGAATCTTAGAAGCAATTCACTATGATAAACAAATAGAAACTTTAAATGATTTAGTAGAGCTTTTAGAAAAATCTATTAATCCTGATAGTCCAATTGGCTTACATGAGGGTGGACTTATCAAAGAAGGATACAATAGTGAATTAGATGAATTAAAAAGTATTCGAAAAAATAGTAAAGATTTTATTTTAAAGTTAGAAAATGAAGAAAAAGAAAGAACTGGTATTAAGAATTTAAAAGTTGGTTTTAATAAAGTATTTGGCTATTATATCGAGGTTAGTAAGGGTAATATAAAAGATATTAAAGAAGAATTTGGTTGGGTAAGAAAACAAACTCTAACTAGTGCTGAGCGCTATATTACGCCCCTTTTAAAAGAAAAAGAAGATATTATTCTAGGAGCAGAAGAAAAGATTATTAACTTAGAATATAAATTATTTACAGATATTAGAGAAACTGCCAAGACTTATGTTGGTAGAATTCAAGTAATTTCTAAAGTATTAGCTGAAATTGATATGTTACTTAGTTTTGCAGTTGTATCAGAAGAAAATAATTATATTAAACCAACAATTACAGAAGAACATATTATTCAAATTAAAGAGGGAAGACACCCAGTAGTAGAAAAAGTTAGTAAAAAAGAATATGTAGCTAATGATATTTCAATGGGAAAAGATACGAATATTTTATTAATTACAGGACCTAATATGGCAGGAAAAAGCACTTATATGAGACAGCTTGCCATTACTGTAATTATGGCACAAATTGGTTGCTTTGTTCCTTGTAAGAGTTGTGTAATTCCTATATTTGATTCTATATTTACAAGAATTGGAGCTAGTGATGATTTAGTAAGTGGAGAAAGTACTTTCATGGTAGAAATGAAAGAAGCAAATACCGCTATTCAAAATGCTACTGAAAATAGTTTAATTTTATTTGATGAATTAGGTCGTGGTACTGCTACTTATGATGGTATGAGTTTAGCACAATCGATACTTGAGTATATTCACGATAAAATTAAAGCAAAGACTTTATTTTCTACTCATTATCATGAATTAACAGTATTAGCAAACACTTTACCACATCTTAGAAATGTTCATGTTAGTGCTGTAGAGGAAGAAGGGAAAATTACTTTTTTGCATAAAATTAAAAATGGCGCAGTTGATAAAAGTTATGGTATTCATGTAGCTAGTCTTGCTCATTTACCAAGTGAAGTAATTACTAGAGCAGATGAAATTTTAAATATTTATGAACATAAAAGTACTAAGAAACAAACCTTTACACAGACTAGTTTATTTTTAGATACTGATCCTAAAGAAGAAGAAAAAGATATTATTAAAGAAAAACTAGAAAGTATTAATCCATTAGAAATTACGCCAATGGAAGCTCTTAATATTTTATATGAGTTAAAGAATGAAATGAAGAAGCAGGAAAAGAAATAGAATTTCCTACTTTTTCTTTTTAAAAGAAGTGACTTTTATTTTAGAGTATGATAAACTTAATAGCAGGTGATGTATAATGAAAAATAGAAGTGAATTAAGAGAAATTATTATGAAAGTATTGTATCAGGTTTTTATTTTAAAAGAATCTGGCATTGATTTTAAAATTGATGATTTAATTAAAGAACAATTAGAAATTGAAAATGATTTTGTGACAGATGCTATCAATACTATTGTGTTAAAGAAAGATGAAATCTATGAATTTGCTAATAAATATTTAGATAGTTGGCCAATGGATAGATTAAATAAAGTAGATCAAGCTATTTTAGCTTTAGGTATCTATGAACTTAAATATACAGAAACACCTCCAGTGGTTGCTATTAATGAAGCTGTAGAATTATCTAAGAAATATAGTGATGAAAAAGTTACCAAAATGATTAATGCTGTACTTGATGAAATCTATCATGAAAGTGAATAATATTATGGAAGATAAGTATATTACAGTTAGTCAGTTATCTAGGTATTTAAAATTTAAATTTGATAATGATAATAACTTAGCTAATATTTTTTTAAAGGGTGAGATTTCTAATTTTAAGCTTCATACGAGAGGACATTTATATTTTACGATAAAAGATGAAAATTCTCGTATTAATGCTATTATGTTTGCATCTCAAGCAAATAAACTTAATTTTATGCCTAGTGATGGTATGAAAATCATGGTAACAGGTAGAGTGAGTGTATATGAAGCAACAGGTGGTTATCAAATTTATGTAGAAGATATGATTCAAGATGGAGTGGGTAATCTTTATATTGAATATGAAAAGCTAAAGAAAAAGCTAGCTAGTGAAGGACTATTTGATGCTAATAAAAAGAAAAAAATCCCAAAATTTCCAGAAACAATTGGTATTATCACAGCTCCAACAGGTGCCGCTATTAAAGATATTTTATCTACTATTAAAAGACGCTGGCCAATTACGAAAACAATTTTATTTCCTAGTTTAGTACAAGGAGCTAGCGCAGCACCGGAAATTGTTGCTCAAATTAAAAAAGCAGAAGAATACCCACTTGATGTTTTAATTGTTGGTAGAGGTGGAGGAAGTATTGAAGATTTATGGTGCTTTAATGATGAAGAAGTAGCACGAGCTATTTATGAATGTCCTATTCCTATTATTTCAGCAGTAGGACACGAAATAGATTTTACGATAGCTGACTATGTAGCTGATTTAAGAGCTCCTACACCAACTGGAGCAGCTGAAATGGCTGTACCAAATCAAACTGATTTTTATAATTATATGAGGCAAATTAATCTACGTCTTCATAAAGCTATGAAAAATTATTTAGAAGTAAGTCAAGAAAAATTAGATAATCTTAGAAATAGTTATATTTTAAAAAATCCTATCTCCATGTATCAAATAAAGGAACAAAAATTCGATACTTTATATGAAAAATTATGTTTGGTTATGAAAAATAGAATTCAAAATGAAGAGAATGGTTTAACTAGTAAAGTAGAAAAATTACCACTTTTTATTACTCATTTATTAGAACGTAATCAAAATAAATATGTTTCACTGTTAAACAAATTAGAAATTTTAAATCCACTTCTCACTATTAAACGTGGGTATAGTATTACGAAAATGAATGATAAAGTAATTACTAGTACTTTACAGGTAAATAAAAATGATTCATTAGAAGTTGAACTGCAAGATGGATTACTACTTACTAGAGTAGAAGAAATTATGAAAAAATAGGAGGATTTTATGGCAAAAGAAGAAAAAGAAAAAACTTTTGAGGAAAATTTAGAAAACTTAGAAAAAATCGTAAAAGATTTGGAAAGTGGAAATATTCCTTTAGATGATGCGATTGAAAAGTTTACAGAAGCTATGAAACTAGCTAAATTATGTGATAATAAACTAAAAAATGCTGAAGAAAAATTAAATAGCATTTTAAATAAAGATGGCAAGTTGGAAGAATTTAGTATTGAAGAATAATTTTTAAAGTAAGTTATGCTTACTTTTTTCTTTTTTTCTATTATTTTATGTTATAATTTTATTAGAAACAATAGGAGTATATTATGTTAAGAGAATATTATCATTTTATTAAAGAATATTTTTTATTAGTGGAACTTAAAATAAAGTATGTTGTGATAGTGATTGTATCAGCACTTTTTGATAAAGGATTTTCACTTTTGATTCCTTTTTTTGGTTCTCTTATTATTAGTAGTCTTACTAGTGAAAATGAAATTATGTCATATTTTTATTTATTTTCTTTATTTATTACCTATATTTTATATGATATTTCTTTATACATTAACTACAAAGTCTATGGTTTTAATGTGAATTTTTGCTATAACCAGTTAACAACTAAAGTCTTAAATAAATTAGTAACTGTTGATCATAATTTTACTAGTTCTATTAGTAAAGGAAGACTTATGAATTCTATTAATTCTGATATTATTGATATTGGAGATATGAATGATAGAATCTCTGAATTAATAACAGGATTAATACAAATTATAGCTCTTTTAGTAATTGTTGGTTTTTATAATATTTATATTGCGATTATTTTTATATTGTTTTCAATAATCTATATTATAGTAAGAAATAAAGCTGATAGAAAAATTAATTTTTACTATAATAAAGTAGTAGTACAAGATGATAAATATAGTACCTTTTTATCTCAAATTGTTTCAGGATTACAAGAAATTAAAACGTTTAGTATGATTTCTAAATTAGAAAGAAAATTAAGTGTAATTCAAAAACAGTTTAATAAAAATTATACTCTTAAGAGAAAATACATTACTTTAAGAGATAATGATGTAAAAGTAATTTCTTATACATTTCACTTTTTCTTATATTTGTTACTATTAACTCTAATGATACAAGGAAAAATAGATATTAGTAAATTAGTATTAATGATTGCTTATTATGAATCTTTAATAAACTATATCAATACATTTATTGAATCTACTTCTGCTATTAGGGAAACAAATACAGCTGTTAATAGAATAAATACTATTCTTAATTATAATTCTAAAGAAATCTTATTTGGAACAGTAGATACAGATGATGTTTTTGGTATGATAGAATTTAAAAATGTATCTCTAAAAATAAAAGATACTGAAATACTGCACAATATTAATCTAAAAATTAATCATAACGAAGTGGTAGCAATCGTAGGAGAAGCAGGTAGTGGTAAAACCATGATGTTTAATTTGTTATTAAGATTATTCGAGCCTACAAAAGGAAAAATACTACTAGATAATATTAATATTTATGATTTTTCTAAAGAGGTTTATACTAGTAATGTTTCTGTTGTCAATCAAAAACCTTTTGTATTTAATATGAGTATTCGAAGAAATTTGGATTTTGTAGATAAAAACATTAAGCATCAAATAGAAGCGTGCAAAAAAGCTGGTATTCATGATTTTATTGAAACGCTTCCTGATGGCTATAATACGATTTTAAGAGAAAATGGCAGTAATGTATCAGGTGGACAAAAGCAAATGATTTCTATTGCTAGAACTATTTTATCTGATGCAGAAGTATTACTATTTGACGATATTACTACTTCCTTAGATCCAGATACCGCTAAATTAGTTCCTAAACTAATTGATAATTTAAAAAAAGACCATACTATTATCATGATTACTAAAAAGCCTGAACTTATGAAAACTGCTGATAAAATCGTGGTATTAGATCATGGCAAAATTAACGATATTGGTACACATAAACAATTAACACAAACAAATGAGATTTACCAAATGTTACAGTCTAGAAAATCACCAAGCAAGATTGGGGTGTTTGACAATGTTTAAAAAATATTATGATATGATTAAAAAATATTTTTCTTTAGGAGCTAATAACAAGAAATATTTATTTCACTTGTTTTTATCAGCAATACTTAGAAGTTTATCTTTTCTACTAATTCCTTTTATGGCAGCGAAAATTGTAGAATATGCAACAGCTAGTAATTATGAAATAGCAGGTGTGTATGTTATTATTTTTTTAATATGTAGCTTATTTTATGTATTATGCAAGCACTATAATTTTGTATCTTATAAAAATAATGCCATATTTACACATAATAAACTTCAAGAAAGAATCATGAATAAAGTTGCTTTTTATGATGAAGATTTTTCTAAAGAAATATCAACTTCATATATTATGAATACAGCATTCGATGATGTTGGAGATGTCATTTCAGTACCAGATTTATTATTTGATACGATTACTGAATTTATTGGTGTTGCTATTACTTTATTCATATTAATAAAAACAAATATTTATATTGGAATAATTTCCTTCTTTTTAAATTTCCTTGCTCTTTATGTTTTAGATAAAAATGTAAAAAAGAAAAATTATTACTGGACTATTCAAAAAAAATATCAGGATCATATCAGCAATTTGATGGGACAAGTATTAGATGGTAATAAGGAAATTAAATCGTTTAATATGGAAGAAGATATAGGCTGTTATTTAGAGAAAGAAAGAAATTATTGGAGAAAAAATTATTTCTTAAGAAGAAAATATAACGATAATATTTATGTTTTTGTTCCTAGTATATTAATGTTTGGAAAATTACTGATCTATTTTATTTTAATTTATTTTATTTTGCATGATAAATATGACATTTCTATTTTAGTTTTAGTGATTGGCTATTATGAAAGTATAGAATCAAGATTTCATTATTTTTATAATTGTTTAGATAATTTGTCAACACGCTTTGTTTGTATTAATAGAATTTATAATATTTTAAATTATAAAAACAAAAATATGTTAGCATTTGGTGATAATCAAACAGATGAAATATCAGGAAAAATAGAATTTAAAAATGTCTTTTTTACATACGAGAATCAGTTGATTTTAAAAAATGTCAGCTTTGAGATTTCCCCACATTCATTTACTGCTATTGTTGGTAAGAGTGGTTCTGGTAAATCTACCATATTCAGATTATTATTAAGATTATATAAGGCTGATAAGGGTAGTATTTTATTAGATGAAGAAGATATTTATAAATATTCTAAAGAAGTTTATGCTAGTAATGTATCGATTGTGACACAAAAACCATTTATATTTGATATGAGTATTAGAGAAAATTTATCTTTAGTTGATTCTAATAAATTCAATCAGATAGAAGCTTGTAAAAGAGTAGGTATCCATGATTTTATTATGAGTTTAAAAGATAATTATCACACAAAATTAATAAGTAATGCAGAGAATATCTCAGTAGGAGAGAAACAGCTTTTAGCTTTTGCTAGAACTTTGCTTTCTAAATCAGAAGTGTTACTATTTGATGAAGTTACTTCTTCACTGGATATTAATACTTCAAAAAAAGTGATAGAAATCTTAAAAGATTTAAAAAAAGATCATACTATTTTGATGATTACTCATAAACCAGAACTTATGAAAAGTGCTGATGATATTCTAGTAATCGATCATGGAAAAATAGTAGGCAGAGGAAAGCACTCAGAACTTATAAAGAATAATACATATTATCAAAAATTGCACAAATAGAAAGCGACATTCATTATGGAATATGGTCATCAAAAGATAAAATAAAGATATTGTGATTATCTTTAAAGTAATTATTAAATTCTAATAAATAAAAAATATAGTAGTCAGGAAGTGTTTTATGAAAAGATTAATAATTATTGCTACAAATGCCATAATATTTTCTCTTATTCCAATTTTGTGTTGGTTTGGTTTAGGAATATTAGTAGATAAAAATTTGGTAAATGTGTTTTCTATAACTTATCCCTTACAGTTTATTTATTCATTTATTAAATCATTATTTGGAACAGGTGCTAATATTTGTAAAGAAAAAAATCAGAATTCAAACGAAACTTTATCAGGAATGACTTTAGGAATTATATTTGGATTCTTTGTTTTTGGACTTTTTCTTTTAAATGTAAAAAGTTATCTTTCCTTTATGAATGTTGATTATGAAATTTATAAAGAATTTACAGTATATTCTATTATTTTATTATATATACACAGTATATTTACATTGGTATTAGAAAAATTATACTTTGAAGGAAAAGAAAAAATAGCCAGTAAATACTGTATACAAATGAACTGTTTGAATTTTTTGGTATTAATGATTTCAGCACTTATTTTTAAAAATAAATGGTGTATTGTGTTGGTAACATTACTTATTACATTTGTTTATATTTTATTTGTTACTTGCAAACAATATCAAAAATTTCATTTAGAATTTCATATTGGTCAATATATACAATACAATTCAGTAGAGCTAGTTGATAATATCTTATTTTTCTTGATATATTTCTTTGGTATCTCTAACGCTTCATCTTTTGGAACAGAATATATGGCTGCTTTAAACTTTGTAGCACTTATAACTGATTGCCAATGGGATTCCTTTGATGCCATTCAAACGGTAGCAAATATTGATATTTCTCAAGAAAAATTTAATTATAAGGAACATATTAAAAACGCATATAAATTATTAATGATTTTATTATCAAGTGTATTTCTGATGTTTATTTTTTTATATCATTCTTATTCTTTAAATATGAAATTAGTGTTTATTTACTTTGTTTTTGAACTTGTTAATTTTATGATATATCCTATTTATAGAATTCATACTTGCTATTTAAAGTTAGAATATTCCAGTATGAAAACTACTGTTAATAAAACTATTGCCAGTGTGTTTAGATTTATTTTGTCTTTACTACCAACACCTTTTTGTACAGGAATAGGGCAAGTTTGTTCTTCTATTTACCAATTTATATCAACTAATGTAATGTTTGGAAAAAATTATAAAGTTGATAATTTAGGAAATATAACTTTAAAAGAAGGTGAGGAATTACTATGAGAGAAAAAATAAAAGAATGTTTGAATTTTTATCAGATTACAGATAATTTGTATTTAGAAAAGTGTTATTTATGTTATGATGAGTTAGTAAAAAATCCTACAATTTATCAAAAATTTATTAATTTATATGGTATTTTATACAAAAATCCATTTGATAACTTACGAAAATTATGGAAAAAGAAGACTATAGATGAGTTATTTGGTATTTCAGTTAATTCTTTTACTACTAATCTTTTATTATTACTTGGTGCTCCTGTTCATCAAGAAAATATGAAAAAATTAGGTTTTGACAGTTATCAAATAAATAAGCATCTATTTAGAGTTAGAGAATGCCTTTTAAAAGATATTTATGAAAGAGGCTATTCTGGTATTCGAGTATCTCAATTATTATGGGGTGTTTATTTTATTAATGGTAAATTAATAGAAATAGATAGACTTCAATATGAATATGTAAATGATGCTATTATTAAAATTCATATTCCAGGTGGTAGTAAATTAGAGAAAGAAAAAGTTTTATCATCTTTAAAAAAATCTTATGATGAACTAAAAAAATATTTTAAAGTAAAGAACTTTAAATATTACTGTGAATCTTGGCTACTAAGTGATGAGATTCATTCTTTATTAAATCAAGAATCTAATATTTATCAGTTTTATCAATTATTTCAAGTAGAAAAGAAAGAAGACTGTATTTCTGATATTTTAAACTTTCTTTACCATAAAAATGAAATGGCCAATTATAGCACTTTGCAAGAAGATACTTATCTTCAAAAAATAGTCAAAAAAGAACTTTTAAATGGTACTGTTTTTCATTTAGGAATTGGAGTTTTGAAAGAAAATAAAGAAACAGAGTAAAATTAATTACTCTGTTTATCTCCCTCTTTTAACATTGTGGTAATAAATATTCCATATCCTTTTTGTGGATCATTCACTACTACATGAGTAACAGCACCAATAATTTTATTATTCTGTATAATAGGGCTTCCACTCATTCCAGCTACTACACCACCGGTAAGATTTAATAGTTCTTTATCTGTAATTTTAAATAGAATATTTTTGGTAGTATCATTTTTTTCTATGTTAATAATTTCAATATCATAATTTTTAACAGTAGATGCATTAATAACTGTACGAATTTGGGCACTACCTAATTTAACATTGTCTGGTTCCTCAACCTCGATCACATTATTATCTGGTAGTTCACTATTATAAGTACCAAATATTCCACTTTCTTCATTTGATTTAATAGAACCATATACTTCATCTGTATAAAATTTAGCTTCTTTAGCGCCTGGAGTACCTTTTTCACTAGGATTAATTCCAGTTACCTCAGATTTAAATATCACGCCATCTTTTACTTCAATTTTTTTAAGTGACGATCTTTCTTGAATTTCATGACCTAAGGCACCAAAAATTTTAGAATCAGGGTCAATATAAGTTAAAGTACCTATACCATTAATCTGGTCTTTTACATATAATCCTGTTTTATATACTCCATTTGTATCTTTCACTAATTCTAATGTTGTATTCATCTTTTTATCATTTCTTAAAAATGAGAGTGAAACAATACCTTTTTCTTTTTCTTTTTCTTCATTAATAATAGAAATCATTTCATCGATAGAAGATACTTTATGTCCATTTACTTCAGTAATCACATCACCAATTTCTAATCCTGCATCTTCGCCGACATATTTATCTTCTACTTTATAAAATCCTACTACCATAACATTTTTTGAGTTTACTTTAATTCCAACATTTTCACCACCAAGTATAATTTTATTAGAATATGCAAATACTATAGATGGAAATAAAGTGCTCAAAAACAAAGAGAGAATTAGTAGTTTCTTTTTAAAATTCATAACACCAACTCCTTTTAAAAATCAACTACATTAGTATTATGTAACATTTTAAAAAATATATATCATGAAAAAAATGGAAGATTTTAAAGTGTTACAGATTTAGAAAGATAAAAGATTATAATTTTACTAAGTCGTTGAAATTTACATTTTTTAATCATTTATTTACATATTGACATACAAAAAATATATAGTTTAGTATATTAAACAAAAGAAAAAACATTAGTAGGGTAGTGATAATTATGCAGGATATTATGTACATTTAGCAGTTAGTAATAAAGATGTTAGAAGAGATAGAAGTTTTGTATTAGGCGTTGAAATACCAGATTTATTGAAAAAATATGTAAAATTATATGGTCTTGATGGTGCAAGAATAAAATACAATTCTATTAAAACAACAAAGATGCCAGAGTTTTCATACTTTGAATCAAGGGTTCAACAACAAGAAAATAATTTAAGTAATAATGGAATGCACTATGGTTGGAGTAGTAATCCAGATATTATGTGTTACTGGAATTCATTAGGCAAATGTGAAAAACAAAATCCTTTTTATATTGGTTATCTATGGCATTTATTAACGGACTTATTTATGTATAAATATTTGGATATAGAAGGAAAACTTAATCGTTTTGCTGAACAACATAAAGCTGATAAAAACATATCTGAATTAATAAAATTGGAACATAAAAAACTCCATAACGATTGGGATAAAATAAACGCAAAAATTATAACTATATATCCAGATGTTGTTTTGACACCTGAAGTTCTAGAACTAGACTTAGTAAAGTTTATAAATGACGATGAACTTACTTATGTTGATTGGAATATTATAAAAACTATAACTGATTATATGAGAACAATTAACCCATTAAATCAGGAGATTGATAAAATCATTGATGAAATTATGACCATTATGAAAGAGCAAAATGATTATAGTGTTGATACATTAAATAAGAAGCTAGTTCTAAGCAAGTTTAAATAAAAATAATAAAGAAGAAACAAAATAATTAATTTTACTATGTTTCTTTATTTTTCTTTTAAAAATGCTTATAATATATTTGTAATACAATAAGGAGGAATTCATATGGCAAGTTCTGTTATTCATATGTGTGTAGCAAAAAAAATAAATGAAACTCTAAAGATTAAAGATGAAAATATGTTATTATTAGGTTCTATTGCGCCTGATATTAGTAAACATTTAGGAGAAAGTAAAACGAGAAGTCACTTTTTTGATGATAATGAAAATGTAGATATGAATCGTTTTCTAGAAAAATATAAAAATAAATTAAACCACCCATTTATGTTAGGATATTATATACATTTATATACAGATTATTTATGGGAAAAATATTTTCTAAGTGATATTGTTCAAAATAATGCTATTAAGTTATTAAATGGTGAAACAGTACCTCAGAATAAGGAAACTTATAAAAAACTAATCTATAGTGATTATACGAATTTAAATGTTATTTTACTTGATGAGTATCAACTTGATTTATCTTTATTTTATAATGAAGCTATTGTTCCTGATATTGAAATGGATGAAATACCAGTTGATAGGCTTTATAAATTATTAGACTATACAGGAGTTATTATTGCGAATACTAAGAAGGAAAAAGCTTATACTTTTTCACTAGAAAATATTAAACCATTTATTGAAACAAGCTCGCATCTTATTTTAGCTGAAATTTTAGAGTTAGTTTCTAATAGTGATGCTTAAAAACATTATTTACATTTTAGACTTGTTGTGTTAAAATTTATGTATACTAAGAAGGAGTAAGATAATATGGAAGAAAAAGAAAATACCACAAATACTAGTGTAACAGAAAACCCTAGTGCTATTAATGCTACACCAGAAGCAGTTCATGTTAGTGAAGAAAAGAAACCAAAAAAGAAAAAGAAAAAAACAAGTAAGATTATTTTAAATGTAATTACTTTTATTTTATTTGTTGTGATTGTGTTAGAAGCAGCAATTGGTATTATTAATATGCAACGTATTAGTAATAAAGAGGAGCCTATTTGGTATTTAAGTACTAAAAAGACAGAAACAGAATTAAAAACAGTTACAGAATATCATTTAGGATTATATAAAATTGTTAAGACAGATACAGCAAAAGAAACAAAGATTACATTAAAACCATTTTTTCTTAGTGAGTAGGAGGATAAAATTATGAATTTAGAAAAAATAAAAGATACTATTTTAAAAGATAAGAAAAATTTATACATTTTAATAGGAATTGTTGTTGTTATTATTTTAATTATTTTAATATTTAGTTTAGGTGGTAGAAAGAATATAATGTCAGAAGCTACATTAGAACAAAAATTAGAAGAAGTTGGTAAAGACTTTTATGAAAATAAATATTATTCTGGCTTAGATGATGAACAAAAGAAGAATCTAGCAAACTTTAGTGAAAATGGTATTAGAATTGATATTACCAATCTAGAAGTAATCTCACCACTTGATGAAGATGTAAAAAAACAATTAGAAAAAGATAATTGTGATTTAGACAATACTAAACTTGTAATTACGCCTAAAGAACCTTATGGCGTAAAAGATTATGATTTAAAAATAGAACTATCTTGTAAAAAGTAGTTCTTTTTTCATTATAAAAATATAATAAAAAAAGATATCACACGATACCTTTAAATAAACCAAACTACGATACTAGCTATAAAAGATCCTATCATAATTAGAGTTAAGAAAATAGCCATTCCTTTTAACAATTTTTTGTTCATTTTTAACACCTCAATACCATTATAATAAAAAGATGGCAAAAAGTAAAATATTTAGTATATTTTATTAGAAACTTAATATGATTTAATAGGTGAATGATATGAATAAAATAATGAAAAAAGCTAAACAAAGCATTACGAACCAAAAAAAGAAATATCTATTTCTAACTACCATTCTTATCGTTGGGATTATCAGTGGAATTATTTTTATTTTTTTTATTTCAAAAGAGGACAAGTCTTTAGTAAAAACAGAGTTAGATACCTTTTTTAATCATATAAAAACGAATCAAATTAATTATCTTTCAGTTTTTAAAAATAGTTTTTTTACGAATCTATTATATTTATTTATTTTTTGGGTATTAGGAATTTCTATTATTGGTGTTCCTATTATTTTGTTTTTACTGTTTTTTAAAGGATTTATCTTTGGTTTTAATTTCTCATCTATTATTACTAATTATGGTCTAAAAGGCATTTTACCTGGTATTTTTTATCAATTCCCACATCAGCTATTATTATTAATATTTTTTGTTATGATTAGTTTTTATGCTATTAACTTTTCAGTTCGTCTATTTAGAGTTTTATTTTTAAAAGAAAACATTAATTTAACACAGTGTTTTAAAAGATATAATCAAATAGGTATTATTTGTGTGATAGGAATTTTATTATGTTCTATTTTTGAAACTTTTGTGATGCCGATTTTAATGAATTTGTTCTTGTAAAGGTAGATAGAAAAAAGTATAATAGTGTATAGGTGGTATTATGAAAAAAGTAGTAATTGGTATGAGTGGGGGAGTAGATAGCAGCGTTAGCGCTATTCTTTTAAAGAATCAGGGTTATGAAGTAATTGGTTTATTTATGAGAAATTGGGATACTTCTGTCAATGGTGATATTTTAGGAAATCCTAATCTAGATAATAACATTTGTCCTCAAGAACAGGATTATAATGATGCTTTAGAAGTGTGTAATAAAATAGGTATTCCTCTTCATCGAATTGATTTTGTGAAAGAATATTGGGATAACGTTTTTGAATATTTTTTAGATGAGTTAAAAAAAGGAAGAACGCCTAATCCAGATGTTATGTGCAATAAATATATTAAATTTGATTATTTTATCAAAGAAGCTAAAAGACTAGGAGCTGATTATATTGCGACAGGTCATTATGCTAGAATAAAAGACGGAAAGTTATTAAGAGCAGTTGATACAAATAAAGATCAAACTTATTTCTTATCACAATTATCTCATGAACAACTTGAAAATGTTTTATTTCCAATTGGAGATTTAGAAAAGCCAAAAGTAAGAGAGATTGCTGAAAAATATGGACTTATTACTGCTAAGAAAAAGGATTCTACTGGTATTTGTTTTATTGGAGAAAGAAATTTTAAAAACTTTTTAAAGAATTATTTACCTAACCAACCTGGTAAAATTGTTAATATTGAGACAAATGAAGTAGTTGGAGAACACATTGGACTTATGTATTATACAATTGGTCAAAGAAGAGGATTAGATATTGGTGGTACCATGGATAGAATGTTCGTGGTTGGAAAGAATTTAAAAGATAATATTTTATATATCGCACTTGGGGAAGATAATGAGTATTTATATTCCGATAGTTGCGTTATTGATACTGTAAACTTTAACTCTACAAAGCGTCCAGAAAAGTGTACAGCAAAATTTAGATATCGTGCTAATGATTATCCTGTTACACTAGAATACTTAGAAAATGGAGAAATTATAGTTCATTATGAACATATAAAATCGGTAACGCCTGGACAAGCTTGTGTATTTTACGATGGTGAAGAATGTTTAGGTGGAGGTATTATTAAAACAGTATGTAAAGCTGGTAAAAAGATTTGGTATATATTGTAAAATAAATGTAAACTTTACTACTTGTATTTTTTGATGAATGTGATAGAATTATATTAGGAGGTCATAGTATGCAAAATCTAAAAAAATTATTTTCAGAACTCGGAATTTCAAAGGTTAGATTAGCAAAATACCTAGGTGTTTCGAGACAAATGTTATACAATTATTTAGCAGAAGAAAAACTAGAAAATTGGCCTAAAGAAAAAGTAATGAAAATTTTATGTTTATTAGGGATTAAAGATGTCAAAGATTTAGATACTATTAAAGTTGATGGGGAATATATCATTCAGGTTGAAAATCGTTTAAATGAGGGTGTAAAAGACGAAAATACTCGATATTATGGTACTGAAGATTTAAAAGGTTTAAATAAAAAAGAACAAGAATTATTATCAGATATTATTCAATTATTAAAAGAAAAAATTGTTGATGATAAGTCTAAAGAAGTTTACCATAGTTATCGTTATTTATATCATTTCTTACAGTCTATGGAAACAGCTAAGGAATTAAAGTATATGTTAGCTTATATTTCAAAATCTATGGGATTTATAGATGCTAATGAATATGCTTTTAATGAAGATAGACAATTTGTTTTTGAAAGTATTATGTTTTCAGCTATGACTTTATATAATAATGGCAGTGCTTCAAAAAGTAAGATAGCGGAAACTCACAAGAGATTCGTTCAAGAAATTGAACATAAAAAAGAAGAAGTGCTTGGCAGAACTCAAGAATTAAATACTGCTAAGGTACAAGCATTAAGGGAACTTGGTTATACAGAAATTAATACCAATAATGCTAAGGAAGTACTTGATAAAATAGCTGAAATTCAATCTAGAAAAGTTTAATTTTAGAACCAATGAAATGTTGGCTCTTTTATTTTGAATAAAAATATTGATATTCTTGGTACTTTTGAAAGAAAAATATTATATAATAACATGCAATTAGTTGGTGAAAAAACTGTCATCAAAGAGAATTTAAAAAGAGTAGGGGAAGGGAGTAGTAAATATGTTAGATATGTTAATCCAAAAAATAGTAGATTTTATATTAGACTTATTTGGAATAAATACTAAACATGAAGAAAATAAAGATAAGAATATTAATAATAAAGTAAATAATTATATCAAAAGAAATTTTATGACTTCAACAGAAATGATTTTCTATAATAAAATTAAATAACTAAATGATGAATATATTGTTATTCCTCAGGTAAATTTAGGAACAATTATTGAAAAGAAAACAAAAGGATATAGAAATGAATTATTTAAAAATATAGATTTCGCTATTTTTAGTAAAGATTTTAAAGAAGTACTACTATTAATAGAATTAAATGATAGTACCCATCAGCAATACAAAAGAAGAAAAAGAGATAGAAATTTATATGATATATGTAAAAATGCTAACATAAAATTAATAACTTTTTATACCAAATATCCAAATGAAAAAAATTGGGTATTAAATAGAATTAAAAATGAAATATCATCACAAAGAAATACTAAAACAGAAGATACTAACATTATTAGCTATCTTTTTTAATTTATTGTATTGGTTAACATAATATCAATTATACGAAGTTAAATAAGCATAAAAAATTATCAATATTATAAAAGATTTTCCTTATTTTATATGACTTTTAATCATAAAAATAATCTCAAATAAATTTATAAATATAATAATTAATACTATAATATGTTAACTAATTAAATATTTATTGATAATTAACTAAAATTAAAACTTAATTTTAAATTTGATTCATAATACAGTTATTTAATTATCATATTATATAATTTTTCTTTTTTGAATCAATCAATATTAAATTTTATATAATATTAGTATTTTAATCTAATATTTTCCTTTTCTATTTTAATTCGAGGTGTATAATTATCCATCTTTTAATATCTCGATTTAAATTAGAACACTCTCCTACTCATTTTTTACGTATAAAATGAGTAGGGGAAGGGAATATTAAAAATGGAGGTAGAATAATGAAAAATCAAAAAATAAAATGTAATGTTGAATCATGTGATTTTCAAGACTGTGATTGCTGTACATTAAAAGAAATACAAGTTGGTTGTAGTTGTGGTTGTAATGATGCAACACATGATAAAGAAACATTATGTAAGAGTTTTAAATGTAATAAAAAAGCAGAAGATTCTAAAAAATAGTCTTCTGTTTTTTAATACTTCCCTACCCTATTTTATTTTAACTTTTCTAAAAAACTTTTACCTATAAAAAGTGGACTCGTAATTTCAAAATTATCAGCAATCGTTGCACCAATATCAGCCATAGAATCTAAAATATCTAATCTCTTTGGTTCTCTTAAATTTCTACCATAAATAATAACAGGTACGTTTTCTCTTGTATGATCAAATCCTTTAAATGTTGGATCACAACCATGATCTGCTGTAATAATCAATAAGTCATCTGTTTCTAGCTTATTTAAAATCATAGGAATTTCAACATCTAATTCTTCTATTTTTTTGGCATAACCAACGGTATCTCTCTTATGACCATCACTATCAAAGTCGTTTAAGTTAACAGCACATAGACCAGTAAAATTCTTAGTCATAATATCGCTTAATTTATTTAATGCTTCATTATTGTTCTTAGCTTTAATCGTTTTAGTAATTCCTTCATGATCGAATACATCAGCAATTTTACCAATTGAAATCACACTTAAATTCTTTTCTTGTAAATAATTCATAACACTCATAGTAGGAGGTTTTACAGCATAATCCTGTCTTTCATTGGTAAATCTAAAATTACCAATACGACCTGTAAAAGGTCTAGCAATTACTCTACCAATTTTCCATTCTTCTCTTAAAGTAATATTTCTAATCTTTTCAGCATATTCGTATAATTTAGCTACTGGAATTATATTTTCATGAGCAGCAATTTGTAGATTAGAACCATTTGATGTATAAACAATTAAGAAACCTTCTTCTATATGTCTTTCACCTAATTCATTGATAATATCAAGCCCATTATTAATACTATTCTTATTACCAATAACGCGTCTTTTCGTAATATATTCAATTTCATCAATTAACTCTCTTGGAAAACCTTTTTCAGTAAAGGTTTTAAATTGAATATCGTTTTTAACACCCATAATCTCATAGTGCCCATTTAAAGTATCTTTACCTGAATTATTAGGTCTAGCTATGGTGTAATAAGCATCTACATCAGTATTTTCATCCATATTAATTGTATTTAGAAATCCTAATCTTTTTAAATTAGGAATAAACAAATCGTACTGTTCTTTAATATGACCTAACGTATTAGCACCACTATCATCATAATTATTGGCATCAATTGCCTCCCCTACTCCTAAGGAATCTAATATTACTAAGAATATTCTTTTAAATTTCATTATTATCACTCTTTCTCATTTCTAGGATGGTATTTATTGTAATCATCTCTAATTTGATTATTCGTAATATGGGTATAAATTCTAGTAGTTGAAATATCACTATGACCAAGCATTTCTTGAATTACCCTTAAATCAGCTCCATGTTCTAATAAGTGAGTAGCAAAGCTATGTCTTAAAGTATGGGGTGAAACATTAGGATTTAATCCCTTTTCCAATAGAAGCTTCTTTAATACTTTAAAAAAACCTTCTCTTGAAATAGAATCTCCATCCCTATTTAAAAATAATTCTTGAGTAGTTTTATTTTTAAGTAGCTTAGGTCTTTCTTTTAAATAATCATTTAAAGAAGTAATTACATAATCATTAATTGGAACAATTCTTTCTTTATTTCCTTTTCCAATACAGTGAACAATACAATTAATAGTATCAATATCATTAATCTTAATACTAACTAATTCACTAACTCTAAGTCCTGTTCCATACAGTAATTCTAACATACATTTATTACGATAGTCAAATGGGGTATTTAAACGAATATCAAGTAGTTTATCTACTTCCTCTACTGATAAAACATTTGGTAGTTTTTTCGTTAATTTAGGACGCTCTATACTTTCAGCAATATCAGTATTTACATAACTATTCTTTAATAAAAATTTATGATAATTTTTAATACTTGTTAGATAGTGAGCTATGGTTTGAGGTTTCTTTTTTTCTTTTAGTAAGACTTGCATAAAATCTTGAATATCTTTTTTACGAATTTTATCAACTTTTTTTCTATTTCTTTCTTTTAGAAAAAGCTTATATTTTTTTAAATCGCTATTGTAAGCATCATGTGTATTCATAGATAAATATTCTTCAGCTGTAATGCTGTCTAAGTATTCATCTATCGTCTTTTCAATTAGTCCTTTTTCTTCTTTTTCGTTTTCAACTAATTCATTATCTTCTACCGTATCTTTTTGTAAATTATTATCATTCATTTTACCACTACCCTATAACTATTATAACACGATTTTTCTTCTGTTTGATTGATATTTTATATCTGGTGTAGTAGAATATTAACAGGTGGTTATGATGAATACTAAACTTAATAAAAGTACGAATTCAAAAGAAATTTGGTTTCATTTTGGAATTATTTTTTTTCTGACTCTTTTTTTAGTTTTTCTGACTATTAAAGGTGGTTACATTTTTGGATCTAATATGGATTGGATGAAACAGCACAGTGTTTTACCAGATTATTTTAGAAATCTATTTTATCAAACAGGAAACCTATTTCCTAACTTTGCTCCTCAATTAGGAGGAGGACAAAATATTTTTTATTTAGCTTATTATGGACTATATAATCCTTTTATTTTATTATCTTATTTATTTCCATTTATTCCTATGGGAATCTATATTATGATAATTAGTATTTTGATAGTATTAGTATCTGTATATCTTTTTTACTACTTTTTAAAATTAAATCATTTTTCTAATAAAATATGTTTGTTTACCTCACTTTTATTCTTATCTGCTAGTTGCTTTTTGTTTCATAGTCATCGTCATATTATGTTTGTGAGTTATATGCCTTTTTTAATTTTAGCATTTATTGGTGTAATTTCTTACTTTGATAAGAAAAAAAGTACCTTATTAGTAGTTAGTATCTTTTTTATGATTTTAACTAGTTATTATTATAGTATTCCTGGTATGATTAGTATTTGTCTTTATGCTATTTACTATTATTTAAAAAAAGAAGATAAAATTACTTTAAAAGGAATTATTCATGATGGATTTTTCTTTCTTTTTCGTATTATACTAGGAATCTTATTAGCAAGTATGTTATTACTACCTCTTGTTTTTGTTATTTTAAATGGTAGAAGTAGTGGTACTAGTAGTATTAGTCTTGATCTTAATTTATTAAAACCTAATATTTCATTAGATTATATTATGTATGGAACTTATGGAATAGGTTTAACTGCTATTTTTTGGTTATCTATTATTTATCATATTGTAGTTAGTAAGAAAGAATATAAAATAGTATCTATTTTACTTCTTATTTTATTTAGTTTTCCTATCTTTAATTTTATTTTAAATGGAGGATTATATTTAAATGGTAAAGTATTTATTCCTTTTTTACCTCTAGGAGCTTTCTTAATTGCTAGTATGATTCATTCTACTACTTTTAGTAAAAATATGGTTCTAAAGGTATTATTAGGGCTAATAATAAGTATATTTTTAATTACTTCTAAGGGTTATCGAACATATTACTTTTATATTGAATTAATAATTACTTTTTTCTTGTTTTTATGTTATCAAAAGAAGAAAAAGATATTAATTTTAGTTCCTATCTTAATAGCTAGTTTTATTACTTGTTACTATAATAATATTAATGATGATTTAGTAAGTATAACAGATTATCAGAAACAATTATCTTATAATAAATTCAATGTGTTAGATTATATCAATCAAAATACTAGTAGTATTTATCGTTTTCAAGATGATTTAAGTGGAGCAAATGGTATTAATTATTCTTATGGTAAATTAGATTATCGTACTACATTCTATTCTTCTACTAGTAATTCTAATTATTCTTCTAATTTCTATAATACTTTTAATAATAATGATATTTATAGAAATTATTTATTACTAGCTCAAACAAATAATTTATTTTTTCAAAGATATATGGGAATTCGTTATTTATTAACAGATAATAATCCACCTAATGGTTATCAAAAAATTAATAGTTATCAAAATAGTAGTCTATATGAAAATAAAAATGTATACCCAATTGGTTTTAGTATGACAAATTTATTAAGTTATAGGGATTATGAAAAGTTATCTTTTATAGAGAAATTAGAGGCTTTTCAAAATAATGTAATTATAAATGGTAGTAGTAAAAATAGTAATTTAGATTTTAGTAATAAAAAGATAGATCTTGATTATGAGGTTGTTGATACTAAAAATATTTCTTATGAAAAGAAAAATAATGGTTACTTGATAACTAGTAAGAAAAATGGAAAAATTACTTTAAAATTAAACGAAAGTATCGTAAATAATAGTTTGGTTATTCGTTTTCAAATGAATGATATTCCTAGTTGTAAAAACGGAGATACTGCTATTACGATTAATCAAGTTATGAATAAATTAACTTGTAAGACTTGGAAATATTATAATCATAATGAAGTATTTGATTATGTGATATCAAGTAATGATGAAATTAAAGAGTTGAAATTAGAATTTAGTAAGGGTAATTATGATATTACTGATATTGAAATTTATGAAATTCCTAATGATTTCTTTCAAAAAGATAATGGTATTTCTCCTTTAGTAATTGATTTTGATAAAACAAAGGGAGATTATTTAAAGGGTACTATCCATGTAGTTAAAGATAGTTACTTTGTATTTACAATTCCTTATGATAATGGTTTTAATATTTTAGTAGATGGTAAAAAAATAGAATATGAAAAAGTAAATGATATGTTTATAGGATTTCCTATTACCGAGGGTAATCATACAATTGAATACCAGTTTAGGGCTCCATTAAGAAGTATTGGAATGATTATTACTATGATTAGTGGCATTATTTTAGTAGGGCTTACTATATATGAGAAAAAACAGATTAAATATAACGAAAATGAGGTGATATCATGGAAAAACCGTTAGCATTAAAGCTTGCTCCTAATTCAATTGATGAAGTGATTGGGCAAAAACATTTATTAGGTAGTGGCAAAGTATTAAGAAATTTGGTGGAAAATAAAAAGATATTTTCTATGATTTTATATGGTCCTCCAGGAATTGGTAAAACTTCTATTGCGAATGCTATTGTGAAAGATTTAGGTGTTAGGTATCGTTTTTTAAATGCCACTATGAATACTAAAAAAGATTTTGATGTTGTAGTAGAAGAAGCTAAAATGTATGATGGCATTGTCTTAATTATGGATGAAATTCATAGACTAAATAAAGATAAACAAGACTTACTTCTACCACAGCTTGAAAGCGGTTTAATTACTTTAATTGGTATGACTACTTCTAATCCTTATTTTAAAATTAATCCAGCTATTCGTAGTAGATGCCACATTTTTGAATTAAAGCCTTTATCTAGTGATGATATTGTAGAAGGATTAAAAAGAGCTTGTCAGCACCCTGATTTAGCTGGTATTCAGATAAAAGATGATGCTTTAAGAGCAATTGCTAACTTAAGTGGAAGTGATTTAAGATATGCTTATAATTTATTAGAACTTGCTTATTATTCTAGTAGTGATAAGAATATTACATTAGATTTATTAAAAACGATTAATAGTAAACCAGTTATTGTTTATGATAAAAATGAGTCTGGTCATTATGATTTATTATCAGCTTTTCAAAAGTCCATTCGTGGTAGTGATGTTGATGCTTCCCTACACTATCTAGCAAGATTAATTGAAGTTGGTGATTTAGATAGTATTTATCGTAGAATGAGCGTAATTGCTTATGAAGATATTGGACTAGCTAACCCTGATATTGGGCCTCGCGTTATGGCAGCAATTTCAGCAGCTGAATTGGTTGGGTTACCAGAAGCTAGGATTCCACTTGGTGATATCATTGTACAAATGGCTTTATCTCCTAAGTCTAACTCCTCTCACCTAGCATTAGATAGTGCTATTAGTGATGTCGAAACTGGTAGATGTGGTGATGTTCCCGATACGATTAAAATTCACTCTACTATTTACAAGTACCCCCATGACTATCCTAATCACTTTGTGGTACAGCAGTATATGCCTGATAATATTATAAATAAGAGTTATTTTAAACCTCAAGATACTTCTCCTAATGAAAGAATGTTAAAACAAATTAAAGAAAAGTTAGATAAAATAAAAAATGAAGAAAAAAATAAAAAAAGTTAATTTTTATACTTATTGAATAAAGATTTAAAAAATAAGAGTCAATTTTTAAAATTCCTTTAGATAAAATTTAAAATTGGTTCTTTTTTTAGGCTTAATTTGAAAAAAGTGCGATTTTACACTATTTATAATTTTTGGTATAGTGCTTTATGTAATTGGCCATTACAGTATAAAAAGAAAGGAGGTTTTTTATGAAAAGTGATAATGAAAAAGATTTTATCGATGCCGATACTCTAAGAAGAAGATTAGAAAATCCTACTATTAGGAAAGCTTTTTTAACATTAATTGCAAAGAAGATTGGTGCTAATGTTGAAGATTTAATGGATGCTGAGATTATAATTAGTGAAGATCCTGAACGCAGAAAAGAGTTTGAATGTAATGGAGAAGAAGCATGGTTAAAAATAACTACTAGTAATGAAGTTCATTATTATATGTAAAAATGGAAGAAAAAAATATCAAGCCCTACTATAGTATTGGTTTGATATTTTTGTTTTTTTAAATAATATGTTTACCCTATTCGACCACAAATGGACTATTTATAGTGCCATCACCTGATGAAATTTGAGTATCAGCTGTTAGGATCAAAACTGGACGGACGGCGATAGGATTATTGACATAGTTGCCGCCGATGAAACCTGTTACATTTACGTACCACACATCCGAACTTGAACCCGAGAAGCCGACGGGGCTCATCGTCCAAAAATAGGTATTGTTATATAAATAATAATTACTATTTTTTTGAGCATAATATCCACCTGCATAAACTACTTCATCATAACTTAATAGTCCTACACTTGCGTTTACTACTCCTTTATTATTTCCATCACTACTACATTTAAAGTCTGGTGTATATTTACTATAAGTAGTCATTCTAGCACTTCCTGATGTATAACTATCAGAGTATTTTGCTTTTGCTTGTTCACAATAATAAGCTCCACTAGCTACATTTTTAGCTAAATCTTTCTTACTTCCGATATTTGTTTGATACCAACTTTCTAGTGTTGATTTAACTTGACTATTAGTATAGTACATATATGTATAATTATTATAGTTAGAATTAAATGTAATATTAACATTACTATTAATTCCATTAGCCATTACCATACGAATCGTTCCATCTTCATTTACTCTTACTATTCTCCATGTTTGACCAGCAAACTTTACATAATTATTAATAACGTTTCCTCTAAAATAGTAAGTAGGTTCTCCTGTATTGGTAGCAGTAGATTTATATAGTCCACTTGCATCTGTCGTATTATTACTTGATGTTGTTAAAGTTGGTTCTGCATCTACTACTTCAAATTTCTTACCAAATATTGATACATTTTGTACTGCTTGTTTTCTAGTAACATTAACATTATATATCTTTTCACTACCATCTTCTGCTATTACTCTGATTGGTAAAGTATTCTTTCCTACTGTCAAGTCTTTTGCTCCTAGTCCTCTTACCTTTGCTTTTGTACTAGTAGCAGTTGCATTTACTGTTACACTTGATATGTTGTTTTTAACTGTACAACCATATTCTGTAGTAGCACTATTAAATGCTGGATCTAATGTACAGTCTGATACTGTAATACTATCTAATGTATTAGTTG
>UQOS01000016.1 GCA_900542735.1 uncultured Mycoplasmatota bacterium
TTATTGAAAATAAAACTGGACGTAGACCAATTATTTTACCAGTAATTATCGACATAAAAAAATAAGGTATTATTTAAAATATCTTATTTTTTTGATTTAAATTTTATTCAACAACAAACGGATTTTCTTTAGTGCCATCTCCATCGAAAATTTGGGTATTGGCAGTTAGATTAATAACCGGGCGAAGGCGGCCAACATTACCGACATAGCGGTTGCCGATGTCACCCTCCGGACTTACGTCCCATACATATGAATTCGAACTCAAGAAGCCGGCGGGGCTCATCGTCCACCAAAAAATAGATGGATTATTTAAATAATAATTACTATTACTTTGTCTACGATAACCACCAGCATAAACTACTTCATCATAACTTAGTAATCCTACACTTGCATTTACTACACCTTTTCCATTACCATCACTACTACATTTAAAGTCTGGTGTATATTTATTATAAGTAGTCATTGTAGCACTACTTCCTGATGTCCAACTATCATTATATTTTGCTTTTGCCTGTTCACAATAATAATTACCACTTGCTACACTACTTGCTAAATCTTTCTTACTTCCGATATTTGTTTGATACCAACTTTCTAATGTTGTTTTAGCCTCACTATTAGTATAGTACATATATGTATAATTATCATAGTTAGAATTAAATGCAATATTAGCATTATTATTGATTCCATCTTGCATTACGATTCTTATTGTTCCATCTTCATTGATTCTTATGATTCTCCAAGTAAAACCCGCGAATGATACATAATTATTTTCTACATTTCCTCTAAAATAATAAGTAGATTCTCCTGTATTGGTAGCAGTTGATTTATATAATCCACTTGCATCACTTGTGTTGTTACTTGAAGTAGTAAGTGTAGGTTCTGCTGTAATTACTGTGTTTTTCATAATTTCATTTTTTAATGATGTTGCTTCTCTTTTTCTAGTAACATTAACATTATATATCTTTTCACTTCCATCTTCTGCTATTACTCTAATTGGTATGGTATTTTTTTCGACTGTCAAGTCTTTTGCTCCTAGTCCTCTTACCTTTGCTTTTGTACTAGTAGCAGTTGCATTTACATTTACACTTGTTACACTATTTGGAACCTTACAACTATATTCTGTAGTAGCACTATTAAAGACTGGATCTAATGTGCAGTCTGATACTGTAATACTATCTAATGTATTAGTTGTATCTAAGTTATCAGTTACTACTTTTCCATCAGCATAAACATTTACTGTTAAAGTAAAAGTTTTATCATTCATAGAACCATCTGAAAAATCTGTATCATCTGATACCCACATTCTTAGTCTAAAATTCTTTTCATAATTAGCTGTATTTGTTGGAACTGTAGCTTCATATAATATTCTTTCATCAAACTTACTACTATCTACTTTATCTGTTTGATCAAGTTCTGAATATTTACTTAGTAATAATTCTTGTTCGGTACCATTTACTTCAGTTAGATATACTTTAACGGCACTATTAGCTAAAGTAGAACCTGTTTTCTTTCTAGCTGTTACTTGATAACCAATACTAGAATTCATTGAAATATTTGATGTTACTTTAAAATCAAATACTTTTCCTTCTCCAGTTTGAACTTTACCTATACTATCTGCTACTGGGTAAGCATCAGTTAAAAAGATTCCTTTTCCTACTCCACTTACTTCAGTATACAAAAATGTAATAGTTCCTGTTTTAATCGTATTATCTGTTGTTCCTTCTTTTGCATAATTAAAAAATGCATAAGTTACTCCTACTGTTATTAATATTAAACTAATAATAGCTACTAATGTAATAATTATTTGTTTCTTCTTATTTTTCATTTTTTACCACCCCTATTCTTGGTTTCTAAGTATGTTACTTAAAAAACATAGAAATAGGAGTTTTAACTAGTAAAATAAAGGTATTTCGCAAATTAAATAAAAGATATTTTTATACTTTTTTGAAATAAAAAATATTCAAAATAACCATATAATAAAAGGACAACAAGCTAATACTCATAGTCCTTAATTAACATACTTAGTAACCTATTCTTTATTATATTTCAATTATATAATAACTATCATTTGTAAACAAGTAGTAATTTTATATTTTTTAAACTCTACTTCATACTTTCTAGTTTTTTAATAGCTCCCTAAAAAATACTAATTCCAATAATCTTAAAATTATAAAATTTTTAATGATTTTTTAAATACTCAGCCATATTCTTAGCCCAAAGTGAATAATAGAAGCCTTTAGGATGAACACCATCTTGAGAAAAAGGATTTTCTTTTTCTTTTAAATATATACTATTTTCTAAAAATGGAATTTCTAATTCTTCTGCTAACTCTTTTAGTTTTGTATTAAATAATTCTTGATAAGAATAAGCTGGAGTCTTACTAACTGCTTTTTCACTAACAGGTAAAATAGAATTAATAATAATTTTTGTATTTGGTAATGTTTTTTCTAAATAATAAAGTGTATTACGATAACTTTTAATAAAAGAATTAACATTGCCTTCCCAAAGCTCTAAATCATTAGAGCCATAATTTAAAAATAAGTAATTAGGTTGATAACTAATAATTGTATCTATATCTTCTTTCATATTATCAATTCTTCTACCACGATACCAAACAACATTACTACTATCTAATATTTCATAAGCAGTTAATCCTTCTGCCATAGAATCTCCTGCTACCATAGCGTGTTTATCTTTAAAAATTTGAAAACATTCTCTATTCGTCAAATTAGAAGAATTAGATCTGGGAGTTGTTGAGGGTGTTGGACTATAAGACGGTGTAACACTTGGAGTTACAGTAGATGTTGAAGTTGGAGATTCAGTTGGTGATGAAGTAACATCTAGAATATCTATCTTTGAATTTCCTTTTATTTTTCTAGAATGAATAATAACTATTAAAATAGTAGATAATATTAAAATAATAAACACAATTATCATAATAATTAATATCATTTTTCTATTTCTATTCATCTTTTCCATATAACTATCACCCTAATTAAAACATTATAAATTTAGAAAATTATCACGAATCTGAGTAGCATATTCATCATCCATTACCAATAATATAAGATTACCTTTACTAACCACAATAACATTTTTATCTTCTACTCCTACACATATCCATTTATTAGGATCTACTTTTTCTTTAATTTCTTTTTTAATACTTTCTATATTCTTAGTATCTTTCAAACGAATTAAAACAACAGAATGAGCAATAGAAGACATAACAGGTTCAGATGCTAAAGCTTCTTGATAATTAAAACTAACATTTCCTAAATAATATTCTTGATTCTCCTTTGTAACCTCTACAGTTTCTAATAAAGGCATTTCATCTTCACTAATATTTTCATATAATTTCTTCATAACATCACTAAGTGGTTCCTGAATATTACTTTGATTTTTACCGCAACCAATAAATAAAAAACATATCATAGTAATCATAAAAACATAACCAATTTTTTTCATAATATCATCTCCAATATTTATTTCAAAGTAAAACTATTATTAATAATAGGTACACTATATAAGAATAAAACATCACTATTATCAGTAAAATCTATATCATTAATAGAAGCTAAATATTTACTTCCAATATAACGTAAATCAATCATAGTAATCTTTTGATAATTTTCAATAATTAGTGGTGCGATACTACTACCAAAAGAATCACGAAATAGAATTAATTCTCTATCTGTAGTAGCCTCTTTATTGGTAATAGTTAAAAGAGGTGTTGCTCCAGATAAAAACACATCATAACTATCCATATGTTTTAAATAATCAGAATTATAAACAACTTGATTTTCTTTCTTTTCATAATTATAAACATTAGCATTTTGAATAGTATTATTCGTTAAATAATTTAAAGAATCTACTGAAACATGAAAACTACCTCTACTATATAAAGCTCCATAAAAATTAGAATATGTATATTCTTTCGTTGGAAAAGTAGTATTATCTAATTTCATATTTTCTTGTAAGCATTTTAAAACTGGTTCAAGACTTTCTTGTTTCCAATGAATATCTGTTAAGTAATAAGAATCTAAACTTAAATTATCCTTAAGATCTATCCATTTTATATTATGATCTAAATTTTCTTTCAATTCATTTTCTAGTTTCAAATAATCAAGTTTGGGAATACTATCATCAGTTAAATAATAATTTTTATCAGGTATCATGGCAAAATAAATATTTTGATTTTTTAAATATTCTCTATTTACACCATTTATCTTCTGTATAAAATAAGAAACTGATTTTTCATTAATACTAGCATCAATTTGAAATAAATAACCATCTTTTTCTAATACACCATGACTTTCTTTCTGTTTTAAAATAGAACTAGCAAAAATAGCCTTTATCTTACGAAAAGAATTTCTGAAAGGAAATTGATCTACTAAATAACTATTTAATTCTGAAAAATAACTATTATCTAAAATAGTCTGCCATGAAAAACTAGGAAAAGTAGCTAACTTTCTTCGTTCTGAAACTGATACTAAATTATCTTTAAAAATAAAACTCAAAATCATAAAACTAAATAGAATAAACATAAATAGATATGTCATGATTTTATTTTTCATGTTATCTCCTCCTAAAAACGAAAGTATAAAAATGGATTATAAGATTCATCAATAATATAGCTAGTACATAATAACAATAAACTAATATAAATAATAGGTTCTACTATTTCAAATATCTTATGAATCATTTTATTTTGATTTAATTTCTGAATAAAATAACGAATAATAGGAGTAGAACATAAAATACTAACTATAAAAACAATAAAGTAATTTTTTAAGTAATATATAGTTTCTAAATTAGAAAATGGTAAGTGCTGTAAGCCAAACATAGAAGTTAAGAATTTATAAATACCAGAAACTGTTGTTTGATTAAAAATAACGAAACTAATAACTACCAAAATATTAGTATAAAAAAGGCCTAATAGTTTATGTTTTTTTAAAAATGAAAGTAAAAATATTTTTTCAATTACTAAAAAGCAAGCAAAGTATAATCCCCAAAAAACAAAATTCCAACTAGCTCCATGCCATAATCCTGTAATCATCCAAACAATTAAAATATTAAGATAATTTCTAAATTTACCTACTCTACTTCCACCAAGAGGAATATAAACATAATCTCTAAACCAAGTAGATAAAGAAATATGCCAACGATGCCAAAATTCAGTAATACTACTAGCAATAAATGGGTAGTTAAAGTTTTCTAAGAAAGTAAACCCAAACATTAATCCTAATCCGATAGCCATATCACTATAACCAGAAAAATCTAGATAAAGCTGTAATGTGTTACTAATAGCTTGTAACCAATAAGAAAGTACACTAGAAGTAGAAATACTACTCAAACTATTAGCAAAAACACCAAGTACATTTGCAAGTAATACCTTTTTAGATAAACCAATAATAAAACGTTTAACACCATCTGCAAACTTTTGATAGGTAACACTTCTATCTTTTAACTCTTGATCTATCGTTTGATAACGCACAATAGGTCCAGCTATTAACTGTGGAAACAAAGAAAGATATGCTGCAAAATCTAAAATACTATTAGCACTTTTCACTTTTCCTAAGTAAATATCGATAACATAACTAGTAGCTTGAAATGTAAAAAAACTAATTCCAATTGGCATTATAATATTAAATAGTGGTATTTTAATATTTAAAATTTGGTTAATATTATCAATAAAGAAATCAAAATATTTAAAATAAAATAATAAACCAAAATTAATAATCATATCACTAATAAATAATACCTTTCGGTATTTACTATTTTCTTTAGAAATTAATTTTCCCATGTAGTAATTAAAAACAACAGAAAATAATAACACTAAAATATATCTTGGTTCTCCATAAAAATAGAAAAATAAACTACTAATAAGTAATACTAAATTTCTAAATTTACTAGGTACTATAAAGTAAATAAGTAATACAATTGGTAATAAATAATATAAAAAAGTAATACTAGAAAATACCATTTTTAATTCCTCCTATATAATAGTAAAAAAGTAAGAAAAAATAAACTTCCTTACTAATTACTCTACTTTAGTTTCTACTTCTCTAGTGGAAGTAGCAGCAATTTTATCTGTACTCCATTCACTCCACTCACTCCAATTTGTCTTTCTACAAGTCTTATAACAAGTTTGACAACATTCACTGGGTTCATTAAAAGTATAACCAGTTGGACAAGTTCCATCTAGTTTTGCTGATTCTGTTACCACACAATTGCATAAATAAGGTTCACATTGATAAGATTCAAAAGTAGCAGTACGATAACGATAATAAGTTTTTCCTTGTGTATTAGAAACAATAATCGTTCTAGTTTTTTCGGTATAATTACCAACATTATCAAAAACAGTATAAGTAACTGTATACTCTCCTGGAATAGAAGTATCAATTTTATCAGGAACGGTTACAAAATTACTATTTAGTCCAGATCCTTCACCATCAGTAGCAACAACACCACTTCTAAGAGAAAAATTACTACCTAATGGAACAGTTGTGTTTTCAAAAGATAAAATAGGAGCATCTTTATCAATATTGCGAATAACTAAAGGCGTTATTTTACTTACTCTACCATTGATATCTTTTACTACTAAATTAAATTTTCCATTTACTAATGTTTCATAAGTATTCTCTTGTTGAAAATTATTACCACCATCGAAAGAAAAAAAAGTAGCTTTTCCATTCTTAGTATCAACAGTAATAATAACATTACCACTAGTCCAATCAGTTGTAGATAAAGTATATTGTGGGTATTCAATAAGTGGTCTAGCTTTTAAAGATAAGTAATATAAATAACCAAATAATACACTAATTAAAAAAGATACAACGATTACTATAATTAAAACAATTTTAATATTTTTATGATTTTTTCTCTGAAAAGTATCATTCATATTATCGCCTCACTATGATAATTAAAATATATCATAAAAGAAGAAAAAAGTATAGAAAAAGAAGAAGCTATTTTGCTTCCTCTTGTGCTCTTGTTTCACGAATAACGGTAATTTTAATAGTTCCAGGATATTGCATAGTAGATTCAATTTTTTCTTTAATATCACGAGCTATTTTATGAGCCGTTAAATCATCAACATCTTCTGGTTTAACAGCAACTCTAAGTTCTCTTCCTGCTTGAACAGCAAATGTCTTTTCAACACCAGGAATATCATTACCAATAGCTTCTAATTGTTCAAGTCTCTTAATATAGTTTTCTAAAGAATCATTTCTAGCACCTGGACGAGAAGCAGATAAACTATCAGCAATTGCTACAATAACAGAAATTACACTAGTAGCTTCATGATCACCATGGTGTGAAGCAATTGCATTGATAACCACTTCTGGTTCTTTAAATTTCTTCGCAATATCTACTCCAATTTCAACATGGCTACCTTCCATTTCATGATCAATTGCTTTTCCAATATCGTGAAGTAATCCAGCACGTCTAGCTAAAGTAACATTTTCTCCAAGTTCTCCAGCAATAATACCCGATAATTGAGCTACTTCTATAGAATGTTGTAGAGCATTTTGTCCATAACTAGTTCTAAAATGTAATTTTCCAATAATCTCTACAAGCTCAGGATCCACTTTAGTTAAACCAAGTTCAAATAAAGCATTGTTTCCATATTCCATAATTTTATTTTTCATGTCTTTGCATACTTTATCATATAATTCTTCAATTCTAGTAGGATGAATTCTTCCATCTTTTAATAAAGTCTCCAAAGTAACTCTAGCAATTTCTCGTCTTAAAGGGTCAAAACTAGATAATACTACTGCTTCTGGTGTATCATCTATAATTAAATCAACACCAGTAATTGCTTCTAAAGTACGAATATTTCTACCCTCTCTACCAATAATTCTACCTTTTAAATCATCATTAGGTAAATTAACAACAGTAATGGTCTGTTCATTAGCTACATCTGCAGCAAATTTTTGCATTGAAGAAACTAATAAATCTTTAGCTTTTCTATCAACTTCTAATTTTGCTTCATTTTCACTTTCTTTAATATAAGAAGCAATTTCCATTGCCATAGCTTCTTTTACTTTAGTCATTACCATTTCTTTAGCCTTATCGCGACTAATACCTGATATTTCTTGTAATAAATCTAACTGTTGTTGTTTGATTTCTTCCACTTTAACTTGCTCATCTTGGATTTCTTTTTGTTTTTCAAATAATTTATTTTCTCTTTCATCTAAATTAGATTCACGCTTTTGATATAATTCATCGCGCTTATCCATATTATGTTCACGTTGAATTAAACGATCCTCTGACTCTTTTAATTCTACTTTTTTTTCTTTTAATTCTTTATCATAATCTAATTTTAATTTATGAATTTCTTCTTTTGTTTCTAAAATAGAATCTCTTTTTGCTTTTTCAGCATCTTTTTTAGCTTTTTCCATCAAAGCTTCAATTCTTTTATTTACATTATTTTCACGTAAAGAGTTAAAAACAGTAGTAAAAACAAAACCACCAATTAATCCAATAATGACTAGCAAAATGGAGATTAATATGTCCATCATCATTCCTCCATTTCATATATGTTAAATAAATTCTTAATCATTAACATCTAATTCCATTGTAAGTTTAATTTGCTAATAAGTCAAGGAAAAAGAAAAGATGAAGAAATGAAAAAAGAAGTTCAAAAAACTTCTAATTTCTACTAGTTGCACTAGGTTCATATACTGTACCAGTAAACCATACTTCACCTGTAGAAGTATCTCTAATTAAAAACATATATGATTTATTAAATGTAATATCAATTACTTCTATTGGTACTTCATAAATACATTTACATCATTTATATTTATATATTCAACAAAGTTCATACTTATTTTTCATTTTCGAGAATTTTTTTCATTTCACCCAGTTTATTTTCTAATAATTTTTTATCAATTAATTTTAACTTATATTCAGAAATCATAGTTTGAGACATGTTTTTACTAATTGAATATTCAACAACATCTTAATCTACGGTTTTATTTACTGTTGGTAATTGTTTTCCATCTGAAAGCATATATCTTTCATAATATGCAGATGATATTTGTCTATCTAATTCTCTTTTTGAATAATTATTTTTAATAGATAATTTTAAATAAAACTATCTTTCTTCTTTACTTTTAGCTCCACTTAATATAAGTAGATTGTTTGTCCAAGACAATTGCGTCACCAGTGGTGTCGCAATCTCATCATCTTTATAAGTACTATAAAATTGAATCATACGTTCTATATTTCTTTTAGTAAATCCTTTTATGGTTGGATAATTATTTTTCATGAAATCTGAGGCTTTTGTTGTTATTTTATCACCATAATTACTATTTTCTTTTAGTTAATATAGAAATTTACCAACTTCTAAATATAATAAAATCATTTCTTCATTTACTTTTCTGTATCCATTATTTTTTTGCTTTTCAATCATTTAAATTTGCATCTAACATAAATACCTCCTTACCTTTAAATATTTATTTATCATAAACACAATATCATTATAATTAAGTTACTAAATAATTACTAAGACAAAACATTAAAAATTAAAATTATATTTTATAACAGAATATAGAAATCAATTCCTAAATTTTGAAATAATAACAAAATAAAAATATGAAGTAAATACGATTAAACTATCAATACTTTTTTCACTCACAAAAGAATCGTTTAACTATATCATATGGATTTCAATTTACAAGAATTGTTAATGTAAGGACTTTTCAAACCTAATTGCTATTTTCCCTTTTTTACATATTTTGTGGTATTTTTTTATTCTGCCAAAACCATTTTTGTCAAGTGGAATGTTTATAACATTTAACTCTAATAAAAAGTTAAAAGAAAAAGGACTATTTTTCCTTTTTCTTATCACCTATTCCATAATATTCACGAATTTGTTTTTCTAGTTCATTACGAATTTCTATATGATCTTTTAAGAAAAGTTTAACATTTTCTTTTCCTTGACCAATTTTCTCTCCTTTATAAGAATACCAAGCTCCAGATTTTTCTAATACACCACATTCAGTACCAAGGTCAATAATTTCACCTTCACGACTAACACCTTCACCATACATAATATCAACTACTGCTGTTTTAAATGGAGGAGCCACTTTATTCTTAACTACTTTAATAGTAGTTTTATTACCAACAATACCATCACCCATTTTTAAAGCTTCACTTCTTCTTACATCAAGTCTAATAGTAGAATAGAATTTTAAAGCTCTACCACCTGGTGTTGTTTCAGGATTACCAAACATTACGCCAACTTTTTCTCTTAACTGGTTAATAAAAATAGCAGTTGTTTTCGTTTTACTAATAGTTCCAGATAATTTACGAAGTGCTTGACTCATTAATCTAGCTTGAAGTCCAACATGAGCATCTCCCATTTCACCATCGATTTCTGCCTGTGGAACAAGAGCTGCAACAGAGTCAATGACTACAATATTAACAGCTTCACTTCTAACTAACGCTTCACAAATTTCTAAAGCTTGTTCTCCTGTATCAGGTTGAGCAAGTAATAATTCATTAATATCTACACCTAAATTTTTAGCATACACTGGATCAAGTGCATGTTCTGCATCAATAAAGGCTGCTCGTCCACCATTTTTCTGTACTTCAGCAATAGCGTGTAAAGCAAATGTTGTTTTACCACTAGATTCAGGACCATAAATTTCTATAATTCTTCCTTTAGGATAACCACCAACACCCATCGCAATGTCAAGAGTTAAACTACCACTTGAAGTAACATCTAATTCCATATGCTTGTTATCACCAAGTCTCATAATAGAACCCTTACCAAATTGTTTTTCAATATCATTTAATACCTTTTCTAAAGCTTCATTTTTTTCTGTATTTTTTGTCATAAAACCCTCCTATTTTGGCTTACAAGTTCATCATACTCTATTTTTCAAAAAAAAGCAAGCTTTTTTCGAACAAACGTTTTATAAAAATTTAACTCCAATTTTTGCCGAAAAATAAAAATTCCCCTAGGGAATTTTTAAAATTCAGACAAAATATTAACTCAATTTTTAGAATCACTAAAAATAATTTTTTTATTTAACATAAAATATTGAACCATAGATACTAAAGACATTATAGTAGCAAAATAAATAAATAATAAATCAACGCGAACATTCAAGTAAACAAAAGGTACATTTCCAAAGAATAATAAAACCATACCAATCATTAAACTAGCAGTCTTAATTTTACCAGACTTAATAGCTGCTACTACTTTTCCACAAGAAGCTGCTTGCATCTTAATAGCATTTACAACAATATCTCTAGTAACAACAATAACAGGAACAATAGGACTAATCATTCCTTCTGCTGCAAAGATAATTAAAATAGGATTGACTAAAAGCTTATCAGCAATTGCATCTAACATTTTACCAGTATCTGTTACCTGATTATTCTTTCTAGCTAAATAACCATCAAAAAAGTCAGTAACACTAGCTATAATAAAAAGAACGCCTGCAATAACATATTGGCTACTAATATCTACACCGGCTCGAATAACTGGAAAACTAAAACCAATTGCTTCAAAAGGAAACATCAATAAAACCATCACAATAACAGATAAAATAATTCTAGATACTGTTAACTTAGTAGGCAAATTCATATACATCCTCCATTTTTTCTCCCATTAATTCAGAAGAAACAACATCTTTTTGATTTTGATTATGAAACCAAGTAAAAAGAGATATAAATAAAATTAAAACTATGATAATAGTAATCAAAAGTGGTTTAATTTTAATTTTATCAAGACGAATTTTAGGAGTACGAATCCTAGTATAAGGAGAAACAATTTTATTTTTTTCCTCTTGATCCTTCTGATTAGCTAATCTTCTAGCCACTAAAATATCATCTAAAGAAATCTTAGAAGTATGTTCAAACATAAAATCATTAAATTCATCAACAATACTATCTGTCTCTACTCCTAAATATTTTCCATATTCTTTTACCAACTCTCTTAAAGCAAAAACATCTTTAAAAGCTCGTATATTACCATCTTCTATATTTTCTAATTGTGTAACTGAAAAATTTAAATCTTCAGCAGCTTCTTCAATACTAACGCCATTGTTAATACGAGAAGACTTTAAAAACTCTCCAATTTCTTTCAAGTTATACACCTCTAATCAATAATAAATACTTTATAAGCCATGTTCTGTACCTATTACTAGGTGACAAACATTTATCTACCGATATACGGTCCTTGATTTCGTTTGATTCCTAATCAAGACTCCCCTACCAAAATTTGGGTTTCTCACTCGCGGGGTTTACCACGTTTCACTTTTTCCTTTCGGAAAAATATCGTCACTGTGGCACTTTACAACTACTATTTCCATATCAAAAGACTTAGGAAACCTCATCGCCGTTAGCTAACGCTACCTAAGGTTATTTTTTCCCTTAGCACGAACACTACAATCATCACAGACTGTGTGAGCATGGACTTTCCTCTATACTATTAAAGTACAGCGTTTGTCAAAGTATTATTATTCTTCCTCTTCTTCTTTATCACCTTTACCATAAACAATTTTTTCTAAATTAGAAACGCGTCTTAAAATATCGACATTTGTAACTTCTTTATCTCCAGTTTTTGCAATATCAATACTCATTTTAACATTTCTAAGTTCTTGTTTAAGGTTCATGATTTCTTTTAAATATTCTTCTTTTTCTTTTTCTAAATTTTTAATAATTGCATAAAAATTTTCATAATCCCCAATAATTTCATCTAAAAATTGATCTACTTCTTTTAAACGATACCCTCTAGTATCAATCTTAAAATCTTTTTCTAAAATATCTTGAGGTGTTAAAGAAATCTTTCCTTGCATCATTACCACCAATCCCTTACGCTAATATTATCACAGAAATACTAAAAAAAGTCAATCAATCAGAAGTAAAACTTTTCTATCAAATAACTATCTGCTTTATTTTTAACACGATCTAATACTTCATAACTACGAATAGTCCAAGCCATAACAGGATTATGCAGTCTATACTCTTTAATCGTCATACAATCTAAAAGATGATAATCTACTGATAAAAAATGAGGCTTTATAGTAGAAAGTAAAAACCTACTACGCATTAGTCTATCATAAATAGATTTTTCTCTATCTGCTATTAATAAACCAGTAAGATAATTCGTATGATGCAAAAACCAATTAACTATTCTAACATCAAATGACTTTATTACAAAAGAATAAAAATACTTTTTTAACACTTCCGTTATCTTTAAGCAATAATCTCTATAATTCATAATCTTACTTCTCTTAATTTCTATTACTAATAAAACTTTTCCATCTACAATATTTAATACTTCTTCTAAAAGAGGAATATGTATATTCGTATTTAAAAATGTTATTTTCTTTAATTCTTCATAAGTATAATCTTCTATTCTTTTATCAATACCCATTAATCTCTTCAAAGTATCATCATGAAAAACTACTAATTTCCCGTCCTTCAAAATATGAATATCAAACTCAATAGGAATCTTTTTACTAATAGCTAAAGAAAAAGCAGGTATCGTATTTTCAATAGTATCATCATTTTGTATTCCACGATGAGCAATATATAAACCCTTTAAATCTTCTAACACCATAAAACCACCATAAAATATTATAACTCTTTTTCAAAACTTTTTTTAGTATAAGTAATGAGTTTTGCTTGAATTACTTTTTCTTCCATTTGATTAATTAATTCAATTACATGTAAATAGTTCATTTTCTTTCCTCCTATTCCTATTATAAAAAAGGAAAATAAAAAAATCATAAATTCGACAAAACAATTCAAAAAAAGTCAAAATCAATATAGAAAAATCATTAAGTGGAGTAAAACTATTTTTTTGATAAAAAGTTGGAAAAAACATAATTATTATAGTATAATATGATATAGGTGATTAGATGGAATATAAAAAGGAAAATCCATTAAAAGAAATTTTAAACAAAAAACAAGTACTTCATAATAATCGTGGTATGAATCTAGAGAATGATATCAATATGTCTAATCAATATTATATTGATACCAAACAAGCTTTTATCTACAAAAAGCCTACACCTATCAAAATATTAAAAGTAAACTACCCTAGTAAAACAAATAAAACAGGTAAAATTACAATTAAAGAAGCATACTTTGAAGCACCTTCTACTACCGATTATAATGGATTATATAAAGGAAAATATATAGATTTTGAAGCAAAAGAAACAAATAATGAAAGCTATTTCCCCTTAGAAAATATTCATCTCCATCAAATGAATCATCTAAGAAATATCATAGAAAATGGAGGGATTGGTTTTTTAATTATCAGGTTTACTTCATACAATAAAACTTTTTTATTATATGCAAAAGACTTTTTTAACTACATTGATAACACTACAAGAAAATCAGTCCCCTATGAGTATTTTTTAGAAAAGGGACACGAAATTAAAGAAAAATATGCTCCAAGATTAGATTATTTAGAAATTATTAAAAATGATATGGAGGTGTCAGAATGACAGCAAAAAATAAAAAGCATAGTCAAACAAAGAAAAAATTTAAATTAGAAAAACCCATGATAATTATTAGTATTATTATACTAGCACTGATCTTAATTAGTTATTTTCTATTTGGAATAGAATTAACGATTATCTTAACGATTGGTATTTTATTAATTCTAGGAATAGCTAGATTACTAGACAGGATAAAGTCAAAGCCAAAACGAAAAAAGGTACTAAATATTATATTAATTATTATCTTAGTATTATTAATATTAGTTACTTTAATTGTAGGAGGATTTATCATTAAGATTATTCAAGATGCTCCTGAATTTAATATTACGGAACTAAATAAGAAAGAATCTAGTATTTTTTATGATAGTGAAGGAAAAGAAATTACGAAAGTAGGAAAAGAATTAAGAGAAAATGTTACTTATGATGATTTACCTGAAGTATTTATTGATGCCCTTATTGCAACAGAAGATTCTAGATACTTTCAACATAATGGATTTGATGCTCCAAGATTTATAAAAGCAACAATTGGTCAATTATTAGGAAATTCTAATGCTGGTGGTGCATCTACTATTTCAATGCAATTAATTACGAATACCTATACAGACCCTTTAAGACAAAAAAGTAGTGGTATGGCTGGTATCATTCGTAAATTAGAAGATATTTATTTAGCTGTATTTAAACTAGAGAAAAACTTTACAAAAGAAGAAATTATTGAATACTATGTAAATAACTATAATTTATCTAATAATGCTTATGGAGTAGAACAAGCTTCTCAAACTTACTTTGGTAAGAGTGTGAAAGACTTAAACCTATCAGAAGCAGCACTATTAGTGGGAATATTCAATAATCCAACTTACTATAACCCATTTAGAAATCCAAATAATGCTACTAGAAGACGAGCTACCGTTTTAAGTTTAATGGTAAGACATGGTTATATTAGTCAAGAAGAAGCAGATATGGCAAACGCAATTCCTGTCACTTCCCTATTAACAAAAAAAGAAACGGCATTAGATTACCAAGGATATATTGATACAGTAATTGAAGAATTAAAAGATAAATATAATATTAATCCAAACACAACACCTGTTTTAGTATATACAAATATGGATAGAACTCGTCAAGCTGGTATTGATGAGATTATGAATGGAAATTCTAAATATAAGTGGATTAATGATACCGTAGAAAGTGGTGTTGCCGTAATTGAGGTATCAACAGGTAAAGTCGTAGCAATTGGTGCTGGTCGTAATAAAACTGCTGCTTTAACCCATAACTTTGCAACTCAAGAAACAAATCAAATCGGTTCTACTGCAAAACCAATATTTGACTATGGTCCAGCTATTGAATATTTAAACTGGTCTACTTATGAACAAGTTGTAGATGAGCCATGGAGTTATTCAACAGGTCAATCAATTAATAACTCAGATAGACAATTTCAAGGACAAATGAGTATTCGTTATGCTCTTGCTCAATCTAAAAATATTCCTGCTTTAAAAGCCTTCCAACAAGTACAAGAAAAAGTAGGAAACAAAAAGATATATGAATTTGCTAAGAATTTAGGATTAACACCTGAAACAAATAGTAAAGGTGAAATTTATGAATCTAGTGCATTAGGAGCAATTGATGGTATTACTTCCCTACAAATGGCAGCCGCTTATAATGCTTTTGCAAATGGTGGTACTTATGTAGAACCATTAACTGTTAACAAAATTGTATTTAGAGAAAACAATGATGTAAAAACTATCAAACCTCAAGAAACTAAAGTAATGAGTGAAGCAACTGCTTTTATGGTTAGTGATATGCTAGTAACTGCTGTTGAATCTGGATTAAGTAGTGGAGCTAAAATTAATGGTGTTACATTAGCTGCTAAAACTGGTACAACTAACTTTAGTGAAAGTGATAAACAAAAATTAAATCTATCAAGTGATGCAGTAAATGATGCATGGATAGTGGGTTATGACCCTGAATATACAATGTCAATGTGGTATGGATACCAAAAAGTTAATAGTAAAAATCAATTACATCAAATATCAGCAGTTGTAGAAAGAGGAAAATTATATCGTGCTTTAGGAAGTGTCATATTTAATAAAAATACAGGTAAAACATTTACACAACCAACTAGTGTAGTAAAAACTTGTGTAGAAAAAGGTAGTTGGCCTGCTTCTCTACCAAGTAGTGGTACTCCATCTGATCAAATCACTTGTGAATACTTTAAAGCTGGAACAGAACCAACAGAAACTTCTTCAAGATATGATAAATTAACTACAGTTAGTAATTTAAAAGTAACATATGATGAGAATACAGAAAAAATTAATATTACTTGGTCTAAGTTAAATACTCCATCTGGAAATGAAAGCTTCGGTGAATTTGGTTATAACGTATACTATGGTGATGTATTATTAGGATTTACAACTGAAAATTCTTATTCAATTGAAGCAAATACTAATATATCTGGTACTTACAAAGTAGTTACTACTTTTAAAAATTATAGTGGTAACCAAAGTAATCCTGCTACATACAAATTTGACTATAAAGAACAAAAACCAACACCAAGTCCTACACCAAGTCCTTCAACATCACCTAGTACATCTCCATCACCATCTGCAACAACATCTCCATCACCAAGTAGTACAAGTAAAGAATAAAGAATCCAAACAGGATTCTTTTTTAGTGTAGTAATAAACAACTAATAAACATTACGATAATACCAAGAAAAAAGAAAAGAAAAGTAGTTGAATATTTATGATACTTCAAACTAGATGGTAATAACTCATAAACAGAAATATGAATCATAATACCAGCAATAATAGCATATAGACACCCCATAAAAAAATCATTACTAAAACTAGTTAAAAAGATAGAAGCAAAAATAGCTCCCAAAAATTCACTCATACCTGAAACAAGAGTATATAAAAAAGCTTTTTTTCTATTCTTGGTACTATAATAAATAGGAACTGCAATACTAATTCCTTCTGGAATATTATGAAGTGCTAAAGCAAAAGCTAAAGTAATTCCAAGTCTCAAGTCATGGTTTGTAGTAAGATAAGTCGCAATTCCCTCTGGAATATTATGAAGAATAATTGCTATCATAGAAATCATACCTACTCTATATAAATAAGAATCTTGATAACTATTGTCTGGTAAATATTTATCTATCGTCATAGATAATAAAATTCCACCTACTACAAATACACTACAAATTAAAAAAGATGGAATTAGGTAATAAACACTAGAAATAGAATGAAAGGAAGATGGAATTAAGTCATAAATAGATATTAACAACATAACACCACTAGCAAAAGCAAGAGAAGAAATCAAAACTTTATTAGAATGATTTTTAAAATAAACAAATAAATAACCAATTAAAGTAGAACACCCTGCTAAAAAAGTAATCAAAAAAGGTACCATTTTATCACCATTAAATTTTATGATAGAAAATAGACTTTATAACTTGAATGTAAAATAGTTACTTTGTATAATTAGTATAAAGAAAGGAAGAAAATTATGAAAAAAATATTAGAAGAATTTAAAGAGTTTATTGCTCGTGGAAATGTTATTGATTTAGCAGTTGGTGTGATTGTTGGTTCTGCTTTTGGGAAAATAGTAACATCACTCGTAAATGATATTTTAATGCCAATTATTGGCGTAGTATTAGGTGGTATTAATTTTACGAATCTAACAATTAAATTTAAAGATGCTACCATTTATTATGGTAATTTTATTCAAAATGTTATTGATTTTCTAATTGTTGCCTTCTGTATTTTTATGTTTGTTAAATTTGTAAATGCCATAACTCATAAAACAAAAAAACAAGAAGAAAAGAAAGAAGCTCCTAAGAAAAATGATGAAGTTATATTATTAGAAGAAATTAGAGATTTATTAAAAAATAATAAAAAGAAAGATTAGTGTAATACAACATTAATCTTTTTTCTTACAAATATCTTTAAGTAAACACCCATCACAAAGTGGTTTAATACTTTTACATTGATATCTTCCAAATAAAACCATTTGTAAGTGTCTTTTACTCCAATTTTCTTTTGCATAAATCTTACATAATTTTTCTTCTACTTTAAAAACAGAATCATTTTTCTTTGCAAGACCTAACCTCTTACTAACTCTATCTACATGAGTATCTACCGCAATACTAGCATCATGAAACCATTCACTAAGTACTACATTAGTAACTTTTCTACCTACTCCTGGCATAGCTTCTAGTTTCTCTCTATCATGTGGTACTTTTCCATCATATTGATAATATAAAATATTAGCTATTTCTAATAAATAACTAGCTTTACGCTGATAAGTACCTAAAGGACGAATAATAGAAGTAATATCTTCTAACTTAGCATCTTTTAATTTGGCTAATGTAGGGTATTTATCAAAAAGAATTTTAGTTACTTCATTTACCCTTTTATCAGTAGTTTGGGCACTTAACATAACAGCTATCAATAATTCATAATCTGTACGATAATTAAGTTCGCATTTAGGATTTGGGTATAAACTATCTAAATAATCTTCAATTTTCTTCGTCTTCTCCATCTTCGAACCAGTCATAATCAAACAACTCCAACTTTTCTTTTTTTTCTTGCTTTTCTTTAAACTTCAAACGATTATTTGCTACATCTTGAGGTGTTTTAATTCCTTTTTTACCCCACTCATAAATAATCTTATCAATATATCTTAAATTACATACACCACTATAAACAGCTTCTCTTAACGCTTCAATAATTAAATCTTCTCTAACACCATCTTCTAACCAAGCACTAATAATCTCATATTCCATAGAAGTTAAAGGTCTAGCAAATTCTTTTTCTATTACTTCAAATACATTACTATTCTTTTCTTCCTCTATTTTCTCTTGATTAATATCTGCAATTAATAAATTCGTTAGTTTTTCATAAAATAAATCTAAAACAACATACTCTTCCATAACATTCTTATCATTCTTAATAACTTCAATGCTAATATAATGCTTTTCTGTTAATTTATCAATCATAGATAAAACTTCTTCTAAACTAAAATTTAAATCATCAGAAAAACGATTAGGGTCAAATGTAAACTTAGAACCTAAATTTGTTAAATAAATTAAAAAGATAAATTCAGATAACTCCAGTTCAAACTTATCTTTTAATTGAAATAAAGATAATGGTACTACAAAATTTCCTTTTTTTAATAACTCTACTAATTTGCTACTTTTCATAGTCCCTCCCAATTAACGATTATATTATACCAAAAATTCAAAAAAAGTACACTAATTATCGTGTACTACTATAATAATCAAGAATATAATTAGTTAGCTTTTCTCTATCATTTTCTAACTTTCCACTAACTACCTTTTCTTCAATATCTTTAAGAATTTCTTTTAAATAATTACCTGGCTTACGATTTAATAATTTCATAATATCATTTCCATTTAAAACAATATCACTACGACATTTAATTGGTAATTTATTATAACGATAAGTAACTACTCGTCTATCAAGTCCTTTAATATCACCTGCTACACTACATACATATAATCCATAATGATATAAAGTAATGTCATCAATCTGATCAAGTTGTAGAAGCTTTCTAATATTAGTCATTAATTCTTTTTCATTCTTAGTAAAAGGATAAATATCATCTACTTCTAGTATAGCCCAAATACCTATCAAATCATCAAAGCAAGTAATATGAATCAAATTATTTAACCCAAGTTCTTTATCAAGACCAAGTTCAATTAATAACTTAACACCATAACGAACATTAATACTAGAAAATATTTTATTTAATTCTTCCCTTTTACGATCATAAGATAGATTTCTAACATAGTGTTTCGTTTCTCTAATAGCATTTTTTACTTCATCACTAAGTCTAAAATTCAAGTTAGTAGCAAAACGAACAGCTCTTAAAATACGAAGCGCATCTTCAGAAAACTTATAAATACTATCTCCTACTGTATGAATTTCTTTCTTATCTAAATCACTTTTACCATTTAATAAATCAATAATTTTTCCATCTTTATCCATACAAATTGTATTAATTAAAAAATCTCTTCTTTTTAAATCATCTAATAAGTTATCAATATATTCAAATTCTATTGGTTTACGATTATTTAAATAACGTATTTCCTTACGAAAAGTAGTAATTTCAAAACGAATATTTTTAATAATAACCGTAACAGAACCATAAGCTTCATTTGGTAAACAAGAATTAGGAAAAATATTACGAATATCACTAGGTCTAGCACTAGTACAGATATCAATATCATTAGAAGGAATATTTAATAATTGATCGCGTACAAAACCACCAACTATATAAGCAGTATATCCATGTTCTTCTATCGTTTTAATTAGTTTTAGTGCAGTATTTAACATATTATCTTATCACCTAATAATATTGTACCAAATTTCTTATAAAAAGTCTTAAATTCTATCTAAAAAGCCAAAACAAAAACACTACTTTACTCTAATAAACACAAAACAACATCAAAAGGTAACTATCTTAATTGTATACCATCTTTACCCAATCACCAAATCATAAGGCCAGTTCGTAATACCTCCCATATCATAAACATTTTCATATCCTAATTTAATTAATAAATTAGCAGCTGTATTACTCCTATTTCCACTACGACAGTAAACAATAATAGTGCTAGTATGTGAAAAATTATTTAAAGAAATACTATTTATATCACCAAGAGGAATATTATAAGAATTAGGAAGATGCCCACTTTTATATTCATAGTCTTCTCTAACATCAATAATATAAGTATCTTTATTTTTAATCATTTGGTATACCTTTTCACCATCAATAAAAGCTACCTCATGGGTAACATTATTATGACTACTGCACCCTATTATCAATAAAAGCACTAATAGAAAAAGAAATTTATATTTTTTCACAGACACCTCCAAAAATAAAAGAATGAAAAAATCATTCTTTTATCAAAATCTAATTTATAATTAGTTAATAGCTTCTTTTAAAGCTGTTGCTGCTTTAAATTTAGCAGATTTGCAAGCTGCAATTTTAACTGTAGCTCCAGTTTGAGGATTACGTCCTTCACGTGCTGCTCTTTCACCAACTGAGAAAGTTCCAAATCCAGGAATTGCTACTCTCTCTCCCTTAACCATTGCAGTCTTAACTGTATCAAATAAAGCTTCGATGGCACGAGTTGCATCTGCTTTAGTTAAACCAGCTTTTTCTGCTACTGCTTCTACTAATTCTGCTTTTTTCATGTAAATAAACCTCCATATTTTTTTATTTTAAGCACAATCTATGCTTACATTTAAAGAATAGCATGAAATACCAATAAAATCAATAAATTTACAGAAATTTTACGAAAAACGCCTAATATTATATATCATAATTCTTGAATTAATGCTTCATATAATAAATCCACAATATAATTACTAGGTTCTAAATGATATTTAGAAATCATATTATCAATAGCTTTATCATCATTTAAAATATCTAAATAATGAAAAACAGACTCTTTAACATTAGAAATATCAGTTAAATAATTTCTTGTATATTGATTATCAATAATTAATAGAGGATAATCTTGAATCCAATTCTTAAATTCTTTTAATATAGTATCTGTATCACTTACATAAGTAAAATTCTCTTTATCATAGCTACACATATCAATAAAATCATGAATAGGTACTTTTTCTTCTACCAGTCTATAGTCAAATCGATCTATTAGTTTGATACCATCTAATTTTAATGCAGATAACTGTACTACTTCACCTGTTTCTCTTTTTAAAGAAGTAGGAATAATTTCTAAAATAATATATTTACTGTTTAATAAATCCATAATAATATCACCACTCTATTACCATTATACAAAAAATTAAAAAGAAAAAAAAGAAGATTTCTCTTCTTATAACACAAAAGCAATCATATTGTTAGAACCTTTATTCACTATTTTCGTTAAAGTATTCTGTAATTTAAAGCGAATATTATCTGGCATCATACTAATTTTAGATTGAATTCCTTCTTGTACAATCACATCTAAACTTCTACCAAATATTTCACTTTTCCAAATACTACTAGGATCTTTTTCTTTATCTTTCATTAAGTAATCGATTAACTCTTTACTTTGCATTTCTGTACCAATAATAGGTTCAAAAGTAGAATTAACATCAACTCTAATCATATGAATAGATGGCGCTGTAGCACGAAGTTTTACCCCATATCTAGAACCTTGTTTCGTTATTTCTGGTGTATCTAATTTCATATCATCTAATGTAGGAGAGGCAACTCCATATCCTGTCTGTTTTACCATTTTAAGAGCGTATTTAATTTGATCATACTCACGCTTTGCCTCATTATAATCTTGAAACAAAGAAAGTAACTGTGCCTTATTTGTAACATCAATATGAATAATATCTGTTAAGGCTTGATTATAAAGTTCACTAGGTGCTTCTAGATTAATAATAACTTCACCTGTAGAAGGATCAATACTAGATAAATAAGACTTTTGAATACTAGCTACATTCATAAAATGATCTGTAATTTTTTCAACGTCGCGTAGTTTATCAACTTCAACCACACTCTCCCTAATAGCATCGATGTAACTTTTCTTAATTTCATTTTTAGGATTTAAAATAGCTATCCATTCTGGCATATTAATTTTAACTTCTAAAATAGGAAATTCATATAATGCTTCTCTTAAAATATTATACATATCTTGTTGATTCATAGCATCAATATTCATAGGAAGAACTGGTACATCATATTCTGCTTTTAGTTTTTCACATATCTTTTCAGTTTCTGGTAACATAGGATGTGTAGAGTTAACAATTACGATAAATGGTTTTCCAAGTTCCTTTAACTCTTTGATAACTCTTGTTTCTGCTTCAATATAATCACTTCTTTCAAATTCACCAATAGAACCATCTGTAGTTACTACAATTCCTATAGTGGAATGGTCTTTAATTACTTTTTCTGTACCTATTTCAGCAGCTTCACTAAAAGCAATTGCATCATCATACCAAGGTGTTTTTACCAGTCTTGGTCCATTTTCATCTTCTGCTCCTTTGGCATTATTAATTAAATAACCAACACAATCAATTAAACGAATATTACAACTAAAATCATCAATTTGAATCTTAGCTGCAGTATTAGGAACAAACTTAGGCTCTGTAGTCATGATTGTTTTACCAGCTGCACTTTGTGGTACCTCATCTAATGCTCTTTTTCTTTCATATTCATCTTCTATATTAGGTACAATTAAATTTTCTACTACTTTTTTAATAAAGGTACTTTTACCAGTTCTAACTGCTCCTACTACTCCTAGATAAATATCTCCTCCTGTACGAAGCGCAATATTTTTAATAATCTCATTTTTGTCCATATATTTAACACTCACTTTCTAATTCATTTAAATATATGAAAATAAAAGGTCAATATGACTAAAGAGCAAAGAAAAAGTAATCATACATATTTAGACTACTTATTCATATTATTCAATTTTTTATAAGACTTAATTAATTTTTGATGTTTAGTATATTCATCAATTTTATCTTTACTTCTACACATATCACTAATAATTGCATTAATATTATAACTCATTACTTGATTAAACATAACATCACGAATATCTCTATTTGTATAATAAGCAAGTAATTGTTCTGATTTAGCGATACCATAATATATCTCAATCGGAAGAAGTATCAATTTATTACCTTTAACAATATAACAGAACTCTCTATTACTACTATCAGAACTACCTACAAGATCAGATACTTTTTTCTTATCTTGTTTTAAAAGAATATCATTTTCTAATTTATAAACTTCCTTATAGTTCTGTAATAAAATCATTAATTCAAATCCAGTATTTCGAATAATACCAGCTTGATAAAATACTTCATCATCAAAATAAAAGCCATCATACAAGTAAAAGTCTTTTTTATTAAGCATACTATCTCTCCTTAAATCAAGTACATCTAAAATAGCACACCCAAAATATAAAATCAAGAAAAAAATTAAATCATCTTATCAATATCTTTAGGAACTTGATCTTTTAAAATAGCATTCACTATCTTATCTTCTTTATCTTTACTAACACTTCTTCCAGCTACATAACCAATTTCCTGTACTAACTCTCTTAAAACTTTTTCATCTTTCATATTGGATTTCTGTAATTTATTAGCAAGTGACATAATAGTAGCTTTATTTACCCCAGACTTATCTTCTACTTTTTTAAAAAAAGAATCTCCAAACATAAAAAAACCTCCTACAACATTATATGTAAGAAGTTATAACTTGAACAAAAAATAATAATTAATTATATAATTTACCCTGTTTCTTTAATTTTTTTTCATACTTTTCTCTACGCTTTTGAAACTCTAAACATTGTTTTTGATAAACAGAATCCATTACTTGACCTTTTCTATAACGTTCATCTAATATTTTTTGAGCTCTATCAAGTCCCTCTAATTCTGTTTTAGGGTCTTTTCTATCTAAAAACCATCCCATACTAATTCCTCCTACTTACACTTATTATTATAAAACTTTTTTTCTTTTCTGTTAAACCAATCTTTCTCTTTTTGATTCGTAAATGTAAAGTGTAATGTAATTTGATTATGATTAACAGAACTAGAAATTAAAATACTATCATCATTATAAAAAGTAATCGTAAAAGTTTTAAATTTATCTAAAACAGCTTTTAAGACAAAATCATAAAAAGAAACACTATTAGTAGCAGGTATTACTAAATCATGCCATCTAAAATAACTATTTTGAATTACATTAACAGTTAATATTAAATAATTACCATCATCAAAATGATTCTTATCTAATGACAAGGTACCTTTTATATTAGAACCATATACTAATATTTGAGAAATATAATCAATAATTAAATCAGTTCTTTTTTGAAATAATTCTTGTTCCATTATTTAGTTTTTCCTATTTCTATATCAGCAAAATGATATTCTTTTTCACTTCTGTCAAAGTTTTCACGACAGATTTCTTCTATCTTAGGTAGCTCTTCTAATTCAGATAAATCATCTACATTAAGAAGTTTATTTAAATAAAAACAGTAACCATCATAATAACCAATAGATGAAATATCAGTAGCATCTAAAGTAGGAATAACATTAAAGGATTCATCTTTTTGAAAATATTTACTAAAAACATCACTCTTACCAGAAACAAAAGCTGTTTTATAAATAGCATATTGATTTTCTCTTTTAATATAACTATCTCTTTGTTCTAATGCTCTTGAAAATGATTTATCAATAATAGCTATTAATTGAGTATCACTAATACTCATAGTTTGAGAAGTTATTTCACAGTATTCACCATATTGAAATCCGTTATAATAACCAGTAGACTCTAAGTCATTAAAGTTAACAGTTGGTGTTTTTCTATTTTCTTCTTCACTTCCGTATAAAACATAATTGTATCCTTTTCTAAAAGCATTTTGATAATTAATAAAATCTTTATTATTATAATATTCCATTATTCTTCACCTCTATTTTTAAACTGTAACACAATCGGAGTACCTTCAAAATCAAAGTTCTCGCGAATTTTATTTTCTAAATAACGCTCATAAGAGAAATGTACAAGTCCTTTATTATTAACATGAAATGTAAATTTAGGTGGTTTTGTACCAGACTGATTAGTAAAATAAATTTTTAATCGTTTTCCCTTATAAGATGGTGGTAAATTTAAAGTATATGCATCTGTAATAACTTCATTTAACACACTAGTCTTAATTTCTCTTTTAATATTTTCAGCTACTTTTAATACTTCAGGCATCAAAGTATGAATTCTTTTCTTAGTAAGAGCAGATAAATAAACAATAGGAGCATAACTTAAAAATTGAAACTCACTACGAACAAGTTTTTCATATTCTTTCGTATTTTTATTTTCTACTGTATCCCATTTATTAACAACGATAATTAAGCCTTTACCCTTTTCAAGAGCATAACTAGCAATATGTTTATCATGTTCAATA
>UQOS01000017.1 GCA_900542735.1 uncultured Mycoplasmatota bacterium
GCTGGTATTTACTATGGACAAGTTAATCTTGACAATTATTTATCTAGTGATTCTACTTGGACTTCTAGTCCTAGTGGTAAAGGCGAATTAAATACCAGTTATTATCCAACAATTTGGAGTATGACTGGTACAGATTCTGGAATGGCAAAAATTTCATTAGCTCCTAGCTCAATATATTATACTTCCTTTGCTTTAAGACCTGTGATTAATTTAAAATCTAATACTCAAATCTCATTAGGTGATGGCACTAAAGAAAATCCATTCGTTGTTGAATAAAAATTTAAACTTATAAAATAAAGATATAGGTAATCTTCTAAACTACCTATATCTTTTTTATCCATCTATTTTCTAGTATTTGATAATCAATATTTAATTTATTTATTTCCTCTTTTTCTAATTCTATATAATAAAGTACCTGATCATTAAACTCTTTTTTTATAATTTTATCTTTAAATAAATAATCATACTTTTTTTGTTCTTCATAACTAGTAGTTATACGAATTAAATAACCTTCTACTAGTTCAATAGTTTCTACCTTATCAAGAGCATCTCTTACAGCTTTACTATAAGCTCTAACTAAACCGCCAGCTCCTAATTTAATACCACCAAAATATCGAATTACGATACAAAGTATATGATTTAAACCTCTTTTATTTAATACTTCCATCATAGGAAGTCCAGCTGTACCATTAGGTTCTTTGTCATCACTAAATTTTTCGGTACTATCTAACTTATAACTATAACAGTAATGAGTAGCATCTTTATAAACACCTTTTACATTTTCTAAAATCTCATTTACTTCCTTTATATCATCTATCTTATATAGTAAAGTAATAAACTTTGACTTTTTAATTTCATATTCATTCGTTATATTTTCTTTAATTGTTAGCATACAATCACCAAGGTCATTATATAATAGAAAATTAAGTTTGTAAAACTAATATTTAGTCCTTAATAACTTCACTTCTTCTAATTCACTAATAGTTACTAATTGATACCCAGCTTCCTTTAGTTTGGGTATCATTATTTTTAAAGCATTACTACTTCTTTCAAAAATATCATGCATTAAAATGATATCACCATCATTGACATTATTTAATGCTCTTTCTACAATTCTATCTACATTTTTAATACGCCAGTCTTTGGTATCAATAGTCCATAAAGTAATTTCTAAATCAGTATTCTTTCTAATTTTATTATTAACTGAACCATAAGTAGGTCTTAGATGAGTAGGAGTGTAATTAACAGTTTTCTTTAAAATATTTTGAGTTTTTTCAATTTGATTTATAATTTCTTCCTTACTTAATCTACTTAACCATTTGTGATTATAAGAATGATTTCCAATTTCATTACCATTTTTAATACTTTCTTTTATTATGTCTTGATAAGCTTCTACTTTGTTTCCTAAAACAAAAAAGGTAGCATTGCAGTCATATTCCTTTAAAGTTTTTATAATATCTTTTGTATATTGACTAGGACCATCATCAAAAGTAATAGCTACTATCTTTTTACTAGGATCAATGATATTCGATACAATTTTAGTATTTTCTTCTTTTTTCTTTTCATTACTTAAATTCCACTTAATAGTAAGATCTAATTCTGTTAGTGGAATTGTGACTGAATAAATCTTATTAGTTATAAAATAAACCTTTAATTCGTTATTCATAATAATCATAGGAAGATTATGAGTGCTAGTAATCGTTAACTGATATTTATTTTTAATTTCATCTTTTGTCTGTCCATAAACAGATTCTTGATTTTGAAAAAGACTTTTTATATCTATTATTTTTCTTTTCTTACTATCATATAGATAAGAATATAATTCATAACTATTTTGATTTGTATTACCATGATATAAATCACTTTTTAAGATAATATTAATATATCTGTTATCAAATAAAAAGTATTCAAAATCAATATTTAACTCATCACGATTAATCAAATAAGGGGTTTCTCTCTCTTTATCTTTTATCTTTTTTATTTCTTTTAAAATATCATTTTTAATTTTTTGATTTAACTTTTTAATATTAGTTTTAGGATAAGTAATACTAATTACATAATTTTTCTCTTCTTCAATCATAGTTTCTATTTGATAGGTAATTGTATCCTTTTTTAAAAGTAGAAAAATAGTTAGAATTAATAACATCAAAAGACAAAGAAAATAAATTTTTTTATTCAAAAGTATCACCTAGTATTAGTTTATGTTTTTTAAAGTGTAGTCATGAGTATTTAAAAATTACCTAAAAAATGTTAAAATGAAATAGAAATGAGGGAATAGTATGACAGAAGAAGTAAAAAAAAATATCAAAGAAAAATTAAAGTTAGTACCAAAATTACCGGGTTCTTATCAAATGAAAAATAAAGATGGTGTGATTATCTATGTAGGAAAAGCTAAGAATTTATTTAATCGTGTAAAAAGTTATTTTACTGGTGCTCATACTGGTAAAACTGCTATGTTAGTTAGTGATATTGTAGATTTTGAATATATTGTGACATCTAGTGAGTTAGAGTCCCTTATTTTAGAGATTACTTTAATTAAAAAGTATAATCCTAAATATAATATTTTATTAAAAGATGATAAAAGCTATCCTTATATTGAACTTACTGATGAAAAATATCCTCGTCTTAGAATTGTTCGTAATATTAATCGTAAAAAGCATAAAAGTAAATTGTTTGGACCATATCCTAATGTTACAGCAGCTAGAAAGACAGTAGATATGTTAAATAGGATTTATCCTCTTAGAAAGTGTGAAAACTTAAAGAAAGAAGTATGCCTATATTATCATATTGGTGAATGTTTGGGTTACTGTCAAAAAGAAGTAGATATGGTAAAACAAAATGAAATGATAGAAGAAATTACTAGATTCTTAAAAGGAGATAGCACTGATGTTGTCTTAAAATTAAAGAATGAAATGCAAAAAGCAAGTGATAGTCTTAATTTTGAAAAAGCAATTGAATTAAAAGAAATGCTAAAAGATATTGATGTTACTTTAACAAAACAAAAAATAGATTTGAATAAGAATTATAATTTTGATGTTTTTGGATATTACCATAATCATAATTATTTATCTATTGTGACTTTTTATATTAGAGAGGGATTATTATTTGGAAGATGCAGTGATATTTTTACAACAATGGAAGAAGCTAGTGAAGAAGTAACTAGATATATTACGCTTTTTTATGAAAAAAATAATTTACTTCCTAAAGAAATTATTGTACCTAGTGATATTGATAAAGATATTTTAAGTAAGTATTTAGCAATAAAAGTAAATTCACCTAGTAGAGGAGATATTAAAAAGTTAATTGATTTAGCTAGTGATAATGCTAAGATTTTATTAGAAGAAAAGTATGAAACAATTAAATCTGATGAAGAAAAGCGCTTATCTTCAGAAGAAGAACTTAAAAAACTACTTCATTTAGATAAACTAGAACGAATTGAAGCTTTTGATAATTCTCATTTATTTGGAACTTTTTATGTAGGTGGTATGGTAGTATTTGATCATTTTTTACCTAATAAAAATGAATATCGTAAGTTTAAAATAGAAACTGATGTAAAAGATGATTTATCAGCAATGAGAGAAGTTTTATATCGAAGATACTATAAAGTATTAATGGAAGAAGTACAAGCACCTGATCTTATTTTAGTAGATGGTGGTGAATTACAGATAGAAGTAGCAAAAGAAGTAATTGATAGTCTTCATTTAAATATTCCTATTTGTGGTCTTAAAAAGAATGATAAGCATCAAACGAATATGCTAGTAAATAGTAATTTAGAAAGTATTCCTATGGAGAAAGATAGTAATTTATTCTTATTCTTAAATCGTATTCAAGATGAAGTACATAATTATGCAATTAGTTATCATCGTACGATTAGACAAAAGGGAACTCTTGCTACTTTATTAGATATGGCGCCAGGTATTGGTGAAGTAAGAAGAAAAGAATTATTAAGAAAATTTGGCTCTTTAAAGAAATTAAAAGAAGCTTCTTTAGAAGAATTAGAAACAGTGCTTAGCCATGATGTTGCTGTAAAATTTATGGACTATTTGAAAAATGTATGATATAATAGGCACTATTCAAAGGGGGTTATCATGGAGTCAAGAAAAAAAGATCCTTATCGTATGTACTTAGGAAATTTACTTACCTTTCATGATGGAGTTGGAACAGTATCTGATATTAAATATGTAATTGTTAGAGAAAAAAGTAATTTGTTTGCTAAAAGTAAGTATTTTGCTTTTCCTAGTGGTGAAGAAATATTAGTAGGAAATTATGAGATTCATAAAGATGATGAAGATGCTAGTTTCTTGATTAATGCTGTTCGTTTATCTGACATAGTAGGTTATAAAAAGATAGGTACTAAAAAAGTATGTGATATTTTGGTAGAAAATAATGATGCTAAACAGTTAAAAAAGTCTTTATACTATGATAAAAATAGCTATCATTTAGTAAAATAGTTACTAAATAGTAGCTTTTTATTTTTCCTTTCTTGTACTTAGAAAAGTGTGTTAAAATAGAACTATAGTCATTTATGAAATTATTGAAGTGAGTGTGGTAGTATGAGTAAAATTCAAGTAATGGATGAAGTATTAGCAAATAAGATTGCTGCTGGAGAAGTAGTAGAAAAATGTATGAATGTTGTAAAAGAGTTAGTGGAAAATGCAATTGATGCTAAAGCTACTTCTATTAAAATAGAACTTATGGATTCTGGCGTGAAAGAAATCAAAGTAACTGATGATGGAATCGGAATGGATAGAGAAGATGCTGTACTTGCATTTTCTAGACATGCAACTAGTAAGGTAAAAAATGAAAACGATTTATTTCATATTGGTAGTTTAGGATTTCGTGGTGAAGCATTACCATCTATTGCCAGTGTTTCTAATGTTACTTTAAATACAAATAATGGGGTAGTAGGAACAGAAGTAGAAATCCATGGTGGTAAATTGATAGCAGTAAATCCTAGTGAACTTGCCAAAGGAACTTCTATACTAGTTCGTGACTTATTTTATAACACACCTGTTCGTTTAAAATATTTAAAAAGTTTATATACGGAACTTGCCTATATTACGGAATATGTAAATAAAATGGCTTTAAGTTATCCTGAAATTCGTTTTGTACTCACAAACAATGATAAAGTTTTATTAAAAACAGATGGTAGTGGAAGATTATTAAAAGTAATTAATGATATTTATGGTTTATCAGTTACTAAAAAAATGATAGAAATTAAAAATGAGAACGAGGACTATCAAATTAGTGGCTATATTTCTTATCCTGAACTACAAAAAAGTAATAAGAATGCAATTACTTTATTAGTAAATGGAAGAGTGATTCGTAATTTAGATATCATTCGTTATATTACAGATAGTTATCATACTTATATTCCACAAGATAGATATCCAATTGTAGTAATGAAAATAGATGTAGATCCTATTTTAGTAGATGTAAATGTTCACCCTACCAAAATGGATATTAAATTTTCTAAAATGGATACTTTGAAGGATTTAATTACTAAAACGATTACTTCTAAATTAGAAAGTTTAACATTAATTCCTGATGCTATATTAGAAACAACGGTAGATGAAAATAGAACTAGAATTTCAACTGTATATACACCTGATCGTTTTCAAGAATTTGATGAAAATAAAAAAGAAGAAGAGTTTCAAGAATTTGAAAAAATGACGCTTACTTTCGAAACACAAGAAGAAACCACTCCTTATCAAAAAAATAGTATAGAAGATAATAATACTACTAGTGTTACTACTGAAGTAAAAAAAGAAAGAATTAAAAAAATGTATCCTGTTGGATTAGTGCATGGGACTTATATTATTGCAGAAAATGAAGATGGTATGTATATTATCGATCAACATGCTGCAAATGAAAGAGTAAATTATGAGTATTATTTAAGAGAAATGTCAAATCCAAAACCTATTACGATGGATTTATTAGTACCTATCACTTTAGAACTTACTAGTAATGAATATATTATTTTAAAAGAACACTTCGACATTTTAGATCAACTTGGAATTGGTTATGAAGAATTTGGATTTCAAACTTTATTAATACGTAGTGTTCCTGTTTGGTTAACCAAGTCTAACATAGAAGTTGCTCTTAGAAAAATATTTGATATCATAACGGTTAGAGAAGACTTTAGATTAGATCGTTATTTAGATCATATAGCTGCAACAGTTGCTTGTAAGGCATCTGTTAAAGCAAATGACCATATTGAACTATCTAGTATGGAAGTTTTATTAGAAAGACTTAGAAGTTGTGAAAATCCTTTTACCTGTCCTCATGGTAGACCAACTATTATCACCTATTCTAAGTATGATTTAGAAAAATTATTTAAGCGTTCTATGTAAAAAAGTGGTGGTAGTACTTATTAAGAAAAAACATATTTCTTATCGAATTTACGACCAAACAAATCACCGTGATAAGTGCTTGATTTTATCTTATCAAGCTGCTAGAATATAAAGAAAAAGAAAAATTAGAAATGAATAGGGTAGATAATATGATTATCGTAATTACTGGTCCTACTGGAGTAGGAAAGACTAAATTAAGTGTAGAGCTTGCTAAAAAATATAATGCAGAAATTATTAATGCCGATTCTATGCAAGTATATAAAGGTTTAGATATCGCAACAGCTAAAATAAAAGAAGAAGAAAAAGAGGGTATTTCTCATCATTTGTTTGATATCTGTAATGTTGATACTGTTTATACTGTATATGACTATCAAAGAGATTGTCGTAAAAAGATAGAAGAAATTGAAAAAAGAGGAAAAAATATTATTATTGTTGGTGGAACAGGATTATATATAAAAGCAGCTTTATATGATTACCGCTTTAAACAGGAAGATGAATTAGATGATTATCATGATTTAACGAATCAAGAGTTATTAGATAATATCAAAAAATATGATAGTAACTGTAGTATTCATATAAATAATAGAAAGCGTCTTATTAGACTTTTAAATAAATATGAAAAAAATTTAGTAGAAGAAAAAACAGGAAATAATCCTCTATATTCTTTTCTACTAATAGGTCTTACTACTAATAGAAATATTCTTTATGAAAAGATTAACTCTAGAGTAGATAAAATGGTAAGTGAAGGCTTAATTGAAGAAGCAAAGGCATTATATGATCAAAAAGTTAATACAAAAGCAATTCAAACCGCAATTGGCTATAAAGAATTATATTTATATTTTGATCATAAATGTTCTTTAGAAGAGTCTTTAGAGTTAATTAAAAAGAATTCTAGACACTATGCAAAAAGACAATATACCTTTTTTAAACACCAATTTGATCATATAAAATGGCTTACTACAAATTATCAAGATTTTAATAAAACAGTAACTGATGCAATTAACTACATTGAAGGTGATGAAAATGACAGGGGAATTAATTAATTTATCACAAAGTATTTTAAGACTTTATTTACATATTTTTGAATTAGAACAGAAAAAACAGGATACCGAATATTTAGAGGAAGTAGTAATTCGTTTATCAAGAAAAGAAACAGAACTTTTAGATAGAATTATTCGTGATGATGAAGAAATTAAAAAACTAAATCAATATATATCAGAACATTATAAAGAAGATGTAGACTTATATCAAGTTTTATTAAGAAATACAGATGAATATGATGACATGTTAGTAAATTTCAGAATTGCACATAAAGCCAATACTCTTTATCCCAATTTAGAAATTGATAGTCTAATTAATCTAACTGATAGTGACATTTTGATGATTGAAAGACAGGATAATACGGATGATGTTACCTATGAAGATGATAATATTGATATGGAATTTAATAGTTATTATGACTCATTATTAACCCGTACTTATGATAGAGTTTCATCTAGTTTAGAACTTCATTATCTTAAAGAATATTTTACTTATTATGAAGCCCTTTTTACACAAGATGATATTTTAACATTAAATAGATATCAAAAATTATTAAAATATATTTATCCATCTTTAGAAGAAAATAAAGAATTAGAATTTATTCCAAGTATATTTAGAAATAACTTTTCAAATAATACTCAACAAGTGATATTTGATGTATCTATTGTGACAACTTTAGAGGATAATTTTGATTATATTATTAATTCTATTTTACATGTTGAAGAAAAAATAGCTTTTTATCAAATCAGTAATTTATTATTTTATACTATTTTTTTAGCTTCTTTAGAGACAATTTTAACCCTTCTTTCAGATAATCTATATATTGAAATGAGAGATAGATATAATCAACAATTTGAAAAAATATTTGTAGAAGAGAAGACTACTTGTTTTTTAAAACCTATTCATATGATTCAGGAAGAATTTAAAAAAAGAGATGAAAAAATCGGTAAAAGTAATAGCAATAATTTTTATAAAGTATACTATTAAAGATAAAGGACCGTCATGAACTTATTTTCTATCATGACAGCCCTTTTTATTTAGCTTTTCTTTTATTAATTCCTATCATACTACCCAACATCGAAGACATAATAAGAATAAAATAATAAATAATAGATTTTATATTAACACCTTTATCATATGCTAAATAGCTAACTACAAATAATAAAATAATTACTTCTAATCCAATTTTTAAACCCTCTAGCCAACCTTTTTTACTTGCTTTACTACCAATATAAATTCCTCCAACTAGCATAGAAATAGCGACAATAAATAATTTCATATAGTTATTAACCTGATTTCCTACAATATTAAAATAATATAAAAGAGAAAGAATTGTATTTAAAACCAAAATGGGAATTAAAATATAAATTAAACTTTTTAAATATTTCACTACATCATTCATAATATCACCTAATAAACTCTATGAAAATGAATATTTTTTTATACCATAATCCATAATATAGATAGGTGATAACATGGACTATATCATTGTGTTAGAAAGAACGGTTCTTTTTTATGTAATTATTACTTTTCTTTATCGTTTTATGGGAAAAAGAGAAGTGGGACAATTAGGAATTGTAGACTTAATAGTTTCTATATTAATAGCAGAATTAGCAGCAATTTCTATTGATAATCGTGAAGAAAGTGTTTTCTTATCGATTATTCCAATTATTGTTTTGGTACTTATTCAGATTGTAATGAGTTATATTTCTTTAAAAAATGCTAAAGTAAGAGATGCTTTTGATGGTACTCCATCTGTTATGATCAATAGGGGAGTAGTAAATTTTAAAGAAATGGTAAGACAGCGTTATAATTTAGATGATTTGTTAACGCAACTAAGAGAGCAACATATTAGAACGATAGAAGAAGTAGACTACGCTATTTTAGAGTCTAGTGGGAAACTAAGTGTCTTTCAAAAAGAAAATAATAAATTTGGTGATTACCCATTGCCACTTATTTTAGATGGCGTGATACAACCTGAAACGCTAACTCAGATTAAAAAGAGTAAAACTTGGATCGAAAGAACTTTAAAAGATTACCAAGTAAAAATAGAAGATGTTTTTTATGCTTTTTATAAAAATAAAGGTTTATATATTATTAAAAAGAGTGATTTAGACAAAGAAAAAGAGGCATGAGCCTCTAATAATAGTTACTATAGGTGAGAGTAAGCAGTAACTATTTATGAAAATTTCTTTTCACATAAACCATCATACATATAAAATGTGAAATTTATGTGTAATTTTAATAAAATTAATGATTTATTTTAAAATAGAAAGTAGTACCTTTATTTTTAGTAGAAGAAACACCATATTCAAATTGATGTAATTCTAAAATCTGTTTCACAATGAGCGTGTAAGGAATTCTGTGTAAATGATATCTAACCATGATAGATAGGAACTTTATATAGGTTCCTTTTTTGTTATTTAAATAATAACATATAATATTAAATACTACTTTTTAGTATTTTCTTCTTTGATTTCAAATTTATAACCGATTCCTCTAACAGTAATAATTAAATCACGATATTTTCCTAAATTATTTCTTAACATTTTTACATGAGTATCAATCGTTCTATCATCTCCAAAAAAGTCATAACCCCAAATAGAAGAGAGTAGGGATTCACGAGATATAGCTACATTTTTATTCTTAATAAAGTAAGTTAAAATTTCAAACTCTTTTGGCGTAACTTTTACTTCTTTATCATCAATTTTAATTGTGTATCCTTTAAAATCAACTTTTAAATCCTGATATTCAAACACATCTAATTCTTGATTACTTCGTTTCGTAATGGCTTTAATTCTAGCAATCAACTCTTTTGGTGAAAAAGGTTTCGTTAAATAATCATCAACACCTAATTCAAAGCCTAATAATTTATCATATTCTTCACTTCTAGCTGATAAAATAATGGTCGGGATATTTTTAATCTTTTTAATTTCTTTATAGGTAGAAAAACCATCTAATTTTGGCATCATAATATCTAAAACAATCACATTAATTTTATTTGTTTCAATAATATCTAATGCCATTTCACCATCTTCAGCTTCAAAGATATGGTATCCTTCAGATATTGCGTATTCTTTTACTACATCACGAATTAGTTTTTCATCATCAACTATTAAAATACATTCATAAATTTCCTCCCTGACATTATTATACATAATTTTGTGAAAAACAAGTGAAAAAAGTAGCGTTATGCTACTTTTTGGTTTGTGTATCGTTTTACTTTTGCATTATTTTTTTCTAGCTGATATTCCATTTCTTTTTTCATTTTTGCTACATCATTTTTGCGTTCTTTTATATTTTCTTCTAAACGATTTAATTTATCGAGTGCATTCTGATAACTTTCTAAATAACTGCATTCACGATAATTATGCACAAAAGTATAACGAATAGAATCAATTTTATCTAAATTATTATCAATTACATTTTCTAAATAATTAGTATCACTTGCTGCTTTTTTAATCATATCTTCGTAATCTTTTACATTGTATTCGTAAGAAACTTGTTTGGTAATAGTAGGAGTCGTCATTTTTATAATCATATCTAAAATAACCAAGTTAGAAATACTATTAACAGCATTATTTTTCATACTTAAATTACGCTTAAACATTGCCATTAAGAGGAACAATTGCCATAGAGTATGATCCATTATTTTAGAAATATAATCTACTTTTTCAGTAATAGGTACTTCTTCTTCTAACTTAATTTTGATTTCTTCTAACGCTTTATTACTATCAATCATCAAACTTTTGATTTTATCATTCATTTCTTCGATATCTATGATATTATCATTTAATTTTTCCATACGTTCGTTATCTATCATCATTTCATCTTTTTTCTCTTGAAGCTTTTCATTTAAAGATTTCTGTTTTTCTTCAATTTCAATCATAGTATCAGTAAGAGAAGAATATTTTGGATTATCTTTTAATACTTTTTTAAATTCAATTTCTTCTTTACGACGACTTTTATATTCTTCTACTAGATAAATTAAATAGTTATTGGTATCTGTTAGTGGTATCTTATCATCAAAAGTTTTTTCAAGAGAATCAATTTGTCTTTTAATTTTTTCAACAAGTTTCATTAAAATCTCAATTTCTTTTTCAAGTTCTACAATTTCTTCTTGACTAACGGTATCTTCAATATTTTTTTCTAATGTATAAATTTCACTATCAATTTTCTTTAATTGAAACTTTTTTTCATTAATATCATCTTCTAATACTTGAATAATCTGTTTTTCTAAAAAATTAAGTTCTTTTTCTTCTTTTTGAAGAACGTTTTTTTTATTATCTTCAACATTTCTTTTTCCAACTGTTTTTGTGCCTTTATAGATAGGAATAAAGGTATTTTCCTCTTTTTCTTCTATGATAGGAGGGGTACCTTTTTTTATCGTATCAGAATCCTTTTTAAAATCTAAATCTTTTTCTATTTCTTTTTCTTGAGTAATCTGTTTTTCTACTTCTTTATGATTAAATTTATAAGTAACTTCTATAGAATCCTTTTTGATTTTGTTAATAGATTCTTTCATGTTCCCATTCTTTTTCTCTATAGTAGGTGCATCTTCTAATAAATCAATTAGTTCTTCTTTTTCCCGTTCTTTTTCTTCTTTCGTTATCTGAATTATATTCTCTTGTTTTTTAATTTCGTTTTGTTTTTTTAGTTCCTTTTTCTTACTTTCTTCCTCAATCATTTCTTTCTTTTTCTTATTTCTTTTTAGATTACGGAAAGTAATTTTTCTATCTTTTTTTCCACCTTTAGCACCAATTCCCATCATTTTATCAGCCTCACTTTATGAAAATTATTATACTAAAAATATATCATCTAGTAAATATGTGATATGATATAGATAAGGTGATCTAAAATGAAAAAAACGAACTGTTTATTACTAATTGCTACCATTATATTTTTGATTTTATTACTATTAATAGTTTTAAATACTTCTGATTTTATTGATGTTTATAGTAAAAATATTCCTTCTTTTTTTACCTATCCACATGTATCTTCTTTTTTCTTAGTAGTTACTAATATTATGAGTTTTACTGGTATTATGATTATTTTTTTATTAACTATTTTTTTATTACGAAAGAAGAGTGCCAAAAGAGATATTTTTATTTATCTTATTGCAATAACTCTTGGCGTATCTTTAAATGCTATTATTAAAATTTTAGTGGGACGAAGTAGACCAATTTCTTCTTATTTAGAAGTAACAGGGTATAGTTTTCCTAGTGGTCATTCACTTGCTTCTATGATTGTATATGGCTATTTAGTTTTATTAATTAAAAAATATTACCAAGGAAAAAGAGAAAAATTATATATTACTTTCTTATTACTAGCTATTTTTCTAACTGGATTTAGTAGAATTTATTTTAATGTTCATTATATTACTGATGTATTAGCAGGGTATAGTTTAGGAATTATCATACTATGTATTAGTAATTATTTTCTAAATCATAATATTAACAAGTAGCACTTCTTAATTTCTTTTTTACATGGAAATAGTGACTTGTTGCTACTAAAATAATATTAATGCTAGAAGCAATAATGAAACTATAGATTCCAATATGTAGTAAAGATAAAAAGTATAATAAAACGGTTTTTAAAATAATACCAATCATGTTATCTATCATAACATTTTTTGACATATCCATAGCCTGCATCGTAGCAGCAAGAGGAAGTTCAATATAATAAAATAGAAAAGGAATTGCTAAATATCTAAGATAGATGCCACCATGGGTTGTGCCATAAAATAGTTTTAAGAAGAAATTAGGAAATAAGAATAAAATAAAAGTAATCGGAATTCCAATTATTAAAGAAATTAAAATAGCTTGTTTTAATTTTCTTTTAATATAAGAATACTGTTTTAAAGTGTTTGCTTTTGAAATAACAGGTAATAAACTATTTGAGATAGCTCCTGTAAAAAAGCCAGGTAGTAATAAAAGAGGCATAGAGTATCCAGCCACAATTCCATATTCTAAAGTAATATAACTAATATCATAACCAGCTGCAAGCATACCAGAAGTTAATAAAATAGGCTCTAAAAAATAACCAATGTTACCAATTAGTCTAGTATTGGTATTAGGAATAGAAATAGAAAGAATATTTTTAATATTATTTTTTTGAGGTTTTATATCTTGCCCAGTGATTTTAATATGTTTTGGCATAAAAATTAATAAAATAATGATACTTGTAAATTCACTAATCATATTTACTAAAATTAAAAAACTAACAGCATATACTAAATCAATTTTTATCAAAGTAGGAACTAATATAATCGTTAATACTAGTCTTACAATTTGTTCAATAATGTGACTGATTACATGGGGTAACATTTTTTGTTTTCCAAAAAAATAACCTCTCAGCATATTTGACATTGCTTCAAAAGGAAGTACACAACTAATACATAAAATTGGTAAGTAACATCTACTATCTTTTAATAAGTTTATAGAAATAAAAGATGCCGATAATAAAATAATGGCAATTAAGATAAGATCAAAGATAAGAATAATAGGAATACTAGAAAATACTAAATTCTTATTATTATATTTATCTTCACTTACTAATTTAGAAACACTAGTGGGTAAACTAAATTGGGATAAAGACATAAATAAAGAAAAAGTAGGGAAGATTAACATATATAAACTAATTCCTTCTAAACCAATTAATCTTGTATTAATTACTTTAATTACCATACCAAGTATTTTGGTAATAAAGCCACCAATAATTAAAATAATTGTTGACTTTATAAATTTTTCTTTATTCACATTTATCACCTAATAAATTTATATGTAGTAAAACTGTTTTTTTGAAATTCTTTTTCCAAATTGTCTTTCTTAAATAGAAAAAATTGTATATAATATTTAATGGTAGGTGATAGTGTGGATATTAGATTTAGATCTCTTGATGAATTAAAATCGCGTTTAATGCCTGCTTTAAGACTTAGAAAAAGAGAGTTACGAAAACAAAATTCTACAGTAACAGAAGAAGATATTTGGATTTATTTTGCTAGTAATTATTGGAAAAATGCTAGTAATTTATCATTAGCAAAAATGGTAAATGATATTTTAAATGAAGAAATCATACTTAAGTAGTAATAACTAGGAGTGATCATATGAGTACAAAAAAAGATTATACACTTGAAGATTTAATAGAAAAAGCAAGTGTTTATATACCAGAAGAAGATAATTTAGAAAAAATAAGAAAAGCTTATAAATTTGCAGAGTTATCTCATAAGGGACAATATCGTAAATCAGGGGAACCTTATATTATTCACCCTTTAAATACAGCTATTATTTTAACAACTGTTTATGCTGATACTGATACAATTATTGCGGGACTTTTACATGATACGATAGAAGACTGTGAAGTAACAAAAGAAGAATTAGAAGATTTATTTGGTAAGACTGTTTCTAATTTAGTATATGGTGTTTCTAAATTAGGTCGTATTAATTTTTCTACTGAAAATGAGTATTTAACGAATTACTATAAAAAGATTATTGTTGGTATGAGTGAAGATGTAAGAGTTATTATCGTAAAACTTGCAGATAGATTACATAATATGCGTACTCTTTATGCACTAGCTCCTGAAAAGCAGAAAAAAATAGCGAAAGAAACTTTAGAAATTCTAGCTCCTATTGCGCATCATTTAGGTATTCATAAAATAAAAAGTGAATTAGAAGATTTATCGCTTCGTTATTTAAAACCAGATGTTTTCTATGATATTGCTGAGCGTCTTGATAAAACAAAATTAGAACGTGATAACACAGTAAATGAAATGATGAATTTAGTAACAGAATTATTAAATGAACATAATATTCCTCATGAGATTAAAGGTAGAGCTAAGAGTATCTATAGTATTTATAATAAATTAAATAAAGGGAAGAAATTTAGTGATATTTACGATTTATTAGCACTTAGAATTTTAGTTAGTACAGAGCAAGAGTGTTATTTAGCACTTGGTATTATTCACTCTAAGTTTAAACCAATTCCAAAACGTTTTAAAGATTATATTGCTATGCCCAAAACGAATATGTATCAATCTCTTCATACTACTGTATTTGGAGTAGATGGTTATCTTTTTGAAATTCAAATCCGTACTTATCAAATGGACGAAGTAGCTGAAAATGGTATTGCTTCTCACTGGGCTTATAAAGAACATAAAGATGCTAGTCAAATGATGCAGAATACTACGGAACAGAAACTTCAATTTTTTAAATCTATCATTGAGTTAAATGAAGATAAGATGAGTAGTGAAGAATTTGTCGATAGTGTTAAAAATGAAGTCTTAAATAATAATATTTACTGTTTTACGCCAATGGGAGATATTATTGAACTTCCAAAAGGGGCAACTCCTATTGACTTTGCATATAAAGTTCATACTAAAGTAGGGGAAACTATGGTAGGAGCTATCGTAAATAATAGTATTGTACCAATTGACTATGAATTAAAGAATAATGATATCGTAAAAATTAATACTTCTAAAAATTCTAAAGGTCCTTCTCAAGAATGGTTAAATATTGCGAAATCTAGTCAAACTAAAAATAAAATTAGAGCTTTTTTTACGAAAAATGAAAAAGAAATTTATATTGAAAGAGGAAAAGAAGCTTTAGAAAAAGAGTTGCGTAAAAGAAAAATAGCGTTTCCTGATTTTTTCACTCCTTCTAATGAAGGTAAATTATTTAAAAATTTTAAAGTTGATAATTTAGAAGAATTATATTTAGAAATAGGAAATGGAAAACATGCTTCCTCTACAGTAATAAATGTTATATTTAAAAAAGAAGAAGAGGTAACAAAACCTAAAAAGGTAATATTAAAACCAAGTGATAATAACTCTGATATTGTGGTAGCAGGTATTGATAAGGTCAAAGTAAATTTAGCTTCTTGTTGTGATCCATTACCAGGTGATGAAATTATTGGTTATATTACGAAAGGAAATGGAATTAGTGTTCATCGTAAAAATTGTCATAACTTAGAATATTTAGATAATCGAACAGTAATGGTAAATTGGAGTAGTAAAACAAATGATAAATATGAAACCGTTATTTTAATTCATACAGATACTACCGATAATATGTTAATGGAAATTATGCAGAAGTTAAGTATTTTTGATCTACATGTTGATCGCTTCTTAACCATTCATGAAAAATTAGGAATTGCTTATGAAGTCACAATGTATGTAAAAGATTTAACATATCTACAAAAAGTAGTAACGGAATTAGAAAAATTATCATATGTATCAAAAATTGAGAGGTTATCAAGATGAGAGTATTAGTTCAAAAAAGTAAACAAGCTAGTTGTGTAGTAGATGGTAAAACCGTTGGGAAAATAGAAAGTGGACTTGTTTTATTTGTTGGATTTACAGAAACAGATACGATAGATAATATAAAATATCTAGTTAAAAAAGTATTAAATCTTAGAATTTTTGAAGATGAGTTTGGCGTTATGAATAAAAGCTTGTTGGAACAAGAAAACAAAGAAGTTTTATCTATTTCACAGTTTACACTATATGCAGATACTAAAAAAGGAAATCGCCCTAGTTACATCAAAGCCTTAAATGGAAATGATGCAAAAAAGTTATATGATCTTTGGAACGAAGAATTAAAAAAAGAAGTATCCGTAAAAACGGGAATATTTGGCGCTGATATGCAGATAAGTTTAATCAATGATGGACCAACCACGATTTGGTTAGAGAGGTGAAATTATGAGTAATAAATTAAATTATCGTTTAGTCAATACTTTATTATTAATGGCAATTATTTATATCGTGATAGCAACTAGTAACTATTGGGGAGGAATTTTATTAAAAATTTTCCATATTTTAACACCATTCTTTTTAGCTTTTGTGTTTGCTTATGTTTTAAATCCTTTTGTTAAGAAATTAGAAGAAAAAGGAGTAAGAAGAAGTCTTGCTTTAATATTCGTAATCTTAATTGTGTTTGGATTTATTATTAGTTTACTTTGGATTACTGTTCCCGTTATTTATGAACAGTTAGTAGCATTTTCTAAAACAGTAACCCAAGTTATTACCGATATTTCTGGTAGATATGATTTAGATTTAGGAGAATATCAAGTAGCTATTACTGATACATTAAATCAATTAATTAAAGAACTAGGCACTTATATTTCTACAGGTACTATCGATATTTTAGGAAAAAGTGTTAACTTTTTAACCAATGCTATTATTGTCTTTATTGTAGGAATTTATTTACTAATTGATATGGACAAAATTCGTGGACTTATTAAAAAAGTTTTAAAGAGTCATAAAAGAGAATACAATTATGTAAAAACAATTGATCATGAAATGGGAAACTACTTACATGGATTAGCTATATTTATGGTTGTACAGTTATTTGAATATTCTATTTTATTTAAATTAGTAGGTCACCCTAACTGGCTATTATTAGGATTACTTGCTTGTGTCACAACAGTAATTCCATATTTTGGAGGAATTATTACGAATATTATTGCGGTAGTAACTGCCAGTGTTATCTCTACTAGATTATTTATTGCAACTTTACTAATTACATTAATATTTCCTAATATTGATGGATATGTTATTTCACCTCACATTTATGGAAAGACCAATAATATTAACCCAATTTTAGTTATTTTTACAGCTGGTGTATGTAGTAGTATTTTTGGAATTTTTGGTATTATGATGGGTCTTCCTCTTTATATCATTATTCGTGCTACTTGGAATTTCTTTCATTCTGATATTAAAGAATATATCGTTGATAGAAAAGAAGAAAATAAAGAATCTAAAAATAAACAGAAATAGTCATGTTTCTTTTTGTGTAAACATAAACTAAAAAAGAAATATTTGTTTATATTTTCTTGACAAGAATAGACAGAAATTGTAATCTAAAATAGAGAGGAGTGAAAAAAATGTATTGTAGTGAATGTGGAGCCAAAAATAAAAAAACAGACGCTTTTTGTAGCGAATGTGGGCACCCATTAGTGCAGGAAGAGGAAAAACAGGAAGTTACTACTAAGGTAGTAAAAGACAAGAAGCCAATGAGTAAAAAAAATAAAATTATCATTGGTATTATTGCAGGTATCGTTCTTTTATTAGGAATAGGTTATAAGGTTGGAAGTGATATGTCTAGTCCTAAAAAGGTAGCTGATGAGTATATCAAAGATGTTATCAGTGGAGACGGTAATAAGTTATACAAATATCTAGAATTAGAAGGAGATAAGACTTTCACTAGTAAAAAGATATTTGCTGATTTAGTTAGTGATAGTAATTCTAATACGGCTATTGAGAACTACAAAATTACAGATGTTGAGTATGGAGATGGTAAATTAACAGCAACAGTTAAATTTAGTTATACTTCTAAAACTTCATCTAGTGAAAAAACAAGTTCTATTAAATTAGTAAAAGAAAGTAAAAAGAAATTTATTGTTTTTGATAGTTGGAAAATAAATGATTCTTCAGTAACAGCTGCTACTGTAAAAGACTATACGATTAAAGTTATAAAAGGTTCTAAACTTACTTTTGCTGGTATTGAAGTAAAATCTAAATACTTAAATAAAGATGAATCTAATTCAAAATATGATGTATATGATCTCCCATTAGTATTTTCAACAAAGACAGAATTAAAAGTAGTTTTACCTAGTGGTATGGAAATTAAAGAAATTGTAACACCATCAGCTTACTATAATCTTCATGAAGTAAGTTTAGATGAAAATACACTATCTACATCTGAAAAAGAAAAAATTGTTTCTAAAGCTAAAGAATCTTTAACAACTATTTATACCAATGCTATTGAACAAAAGGAATTTAGTAGTTTTAAATCTAATTTAGAACACGGTAGTCTTGATTTAAGTAAATTAGAATCAAGTTATAATAGCTTTTTATCAGATTTAAAAGAAGCAACTAACACTTTAACTAGTATTACTTTTAAAGATGTATCTATCTATGATTTAGATATAACAAATGATGGCTATTTAGAAGTAGAAGTAAAAGCAAATTATGATTATACTGTTAAGTATACAAATTTTAATAATGAAGAAAAAGAAAATAGTAGTTCTAGCTACGAATACATGAAACTAACTTATGCTTACGATAAGGGTGAGTATTATTTAGTGAATGTAAGTGATTTAGAAGACTATTTCTCAAGATATTAATAAAAAAGGAGTGATATTTTATGGCAAAATTTTGTACAAAATGTGGTAAAAAATTAGAAGATGGAAAACCATGCGATTGTTGTAAAAAAGAAGTAAAGAAAGAGGTAGTAGTAGAATCAAAGACAAATAGTTTTGATTTTAATAAATGTGTAAACTCTTATATTGAAATGGTAAAGGGTATTTTTGTAAAACCTATAGATACAATTAAGAAGTTTGCTACTTCTTCTAACTTTGTGTTAGGATTAATTGCTTTAGCTATTAATTGTATCGTAAGTGGTATTTTCTTATATTGTATAGCAAAAGAATCTATAAATTTAATTAGTTCATTTACTGGTGGTTATAGTTCATTACTTGCAATGTCTTCTTCTATAGATGTTCCATTTATGAAGACTTTCTTATATGGAATCTTATTTATGGCTGTAGGATTTAGTGTTACTGCTCTTATGATTTATGTAATGGCTGGAGTAATATTTAAAGATAAAATTGATATGAAAAAGGTTTTCTCTTTAGTAGGAGTATGTTCAGTATTTACAACTGTTACTACAGTAGTATCTATTATCTTAAATTATATTTCTATTAAATTAATGATGGTTGTATTATTAATTTCTGGAATTTTCTATCTAACACACTTATATCAAGGTGTTCAGGAAACAACTGAAGTAGATAAAAACAAACTTGCTTATGTATTTGTACCTGCTATCAGCGTAGCTATTTTTGTAGTAGTTTATGTATTACCAAAAATCCTATTTTAAAATTTAAAAATATAGATTTAGGTGATTTTAAATAAAAAATTAGTCAATTTTAAATTTCTTTTAAAGAATTTTAAAAATTGGCTTTTCTTTTTTCTTGAATTCTTAATTTAGAATTCATAAAAATAGCTTGCAGTAATAATTTACTTATATTATAATTAGGACTAATTAAGGAGAGATTATTATGGCTATTATTAAACAAAAAGAAAAAGGAATTCTAGTAGTTGTTAGTGGACCAAGTGGAGCAGGTAAAGATTCTATTATGAATGAAGTTATAAGGAATAAAAGAGTAAATGCCTGGATTTCTATTTCTATGACTTCACGCCTACCTCGTGGAAAAGAAGAAAATGGAAAAGACTATTTTTTTGTAACAAAGGAACAATTTGAAGAAAATATTAAAGAAGGAAACTTTTTAGAATATGCTTCTTACAATGGTAATTATTATGGAACTCCTAAAAATAAAATAGAAGAGTATTTAAATAAAGGAATAGACGTTATTTTAATTATTGAAATTCAAGGAGCATTGCAGATAAAAGAATTAATAAAAGATGCTTTATTTATCTTTATTATGCCACCTTCTATGGAAGAATTAAAGAAAAGACTAGAAAATAGAAAAACAGAATCTCAAGAAAAAATCTTAGCTCGTTTTAAAACAGCGTATCAAGAAATTAACGAAGTAACAAAATATAATTATGTAGTAGTCAATGATGATTTGGAAAATGCTGTAAATAAAGTAGAATCTATTTTAATATCAGAAAAATGTAGAGTAGATCGTATTGAAGAAGTATTTTTAAATAACAGTGAAGAGTTACTTCATGAGACTTTATTAGATAATAAAACATTTATCAATGAAAAAAAATAGACCGTTAGAAAATAACGGTCTTTAATATTCTTTCAGTGTTAGCAAAATTTAATTTAGCTACTTCTTTTAATTTATCTTGTCCATACTTATCGACAATTTCTTCTCCGATAACATCAACATTCGGACCTGCTCCTTTAGGAAGAGGAATATGAAGACTATCAGATAATTTATCAAATTCTTTTAAGAAAATGTATCTACTAATTACACTACTGCAAGCAACAGCTAAATTTTTATCTTCTGCTTTCGTCATAAAAGTAATTCCTCTTTGAATTTCTTTCATATCTTTAATGTAATCATAATATCTATTTTCTCTAGCAAATTCATCAACAATAATATAGTCATATTTTTCTTTAGTTTCTTGTACCATTTGATATAAAACTTTATTATGCATAATAGCTTTTATTTTATTCATATTGTTGTTACTACCATGTTTTTCATTATATTCTTGGTTAGAAAGAATTAAACTTTTATAGCTTATTTTCTTAGCAACTTTAGGAGCAATATCTAATATTTTTTCATCAGTTAATTTTTTAGAATCCTTAATTCCTAATTCCTCTAAATAAGGAATATCTTCCTTTTTAACAAAGCTAGCAGTTACTACAATAGGACCAAAATAATCTCCAGTTCCTACTTCATCAGAACCAATAGAAGAACAGTAATAATATTTTTTTTCTTTTTCTTTTACTTCTGGACTATCTTTTTTACTTTGACCGTCCATTTCTAGCCACATAGAGCTATCAACATCTGCAGTAGTACCTTGAAACATAATTTTACCACTTTCATACATGGTAATAACTGTATCTCCATCTTGGGCTTGAAAGATAACATAAGGAATTATTTTATCTCTCTTTTTATCTTCATAATATTTTATCATTTTTTCTTTTGTTTTATCACTAACACGAATAACGCAGTTCATAATATCACCCTTTTTCTAAATTCTACTTATATTATACCGGAAAAATTTAAAACATACTAGTTTGTTTTGAAAAATAAAGGAAACTAATTTAGAATGTGGTAGAAACATTTTAAAATAAGATAATCTTGTTAATTATACTTAATGAATAAGAAATTAAGTCATTTTAAATAAATTAGAAAAAGTTAAAGTGTCAAATAAGCAATTATTGAAAGTAAGATAATTGAAAAATAAATAAAATAACGATATAATGAATACAATAAGAAAGGGTGATTTTATGAATATAGTAGATGCACTGATTATCTTAATTATTTTGGCAAGTGGTGTAGCTGGATTTAAAAGAGGGGTGTTAAAGCAAACTGTTTCAACTGTCGGATTTATTATCGTAGTGGTACTTGCTTTTTATTTAAAGAATCCAATTGCTGAGTTTTTAAGTTTACATTTTCCATTCTTTAAATTTAGTGGTAGTTTTGCTAATGTAACAAGTTTAAACATTATTTTATATCAAATAATATCATTTATACTTGTTGTTCTTTTACTAGAAGTGGTACTTGGAATTTTAATTAGAATTACTGGTATTATTGAAAAAATACTTAAATATACCATTATTCTTGGTATTCCTTCTAAAATATTAGGTTTTGTTGTAGGAATTGTAGAAGGATTTATTATTACCTTTTTACTATTATTTTTCTTTAGACAACCACAATTTAAACTAGATATTTTTGAAGGTAGTAAACTAACTAGTCCAATTTTAAATTCTACTCCAGTCTTATCACAAGTAGCAGGTAGTTTTGTAGATACTGTTAATGATTTATATGATTTAGGAAATGATTATTATGAACAAAAGATGGATGCTAATACTCTAAATTTAAAATCTATTGATGTAATGTTAGAACATAAAATAATTACACCAGATTATGTTAAAAAATTAGTAGATAATGGTAAAATAAAAATTGATGGTATTGATGCTGTCATTAATAAATATAGATAGGAGATAAAAATGTTAGAATTAAATAATGAAGATTTTAATGAAGAAATAAAAGATAAATTAGTGTTGGTGGATTTTTATGCAACTTGGTGTGGACCATGTCGTATGATGCACCCTATTATAGAAGAAGTAGCAAAAGAAGAAAATATTAAAGTTATTAAAGTAGATGTTGATAAACATGATGAACTTGCAAGAAATTATGGTATTATGAGTATTCCAACTATTATTTTATTTCAAAATGGTAATTTAGTAGAAAAGAATATTGGCTTTATTCCAAAAGAACAATTACTAACTATGATTAAAAATTATAAATAATTACTACTTGTTTACAAATGATAATTATTATATAATTGAAATGTAATAAAAAATAGGTTACTAATTATATTAATTAAGGACTATGAGTATTAACTTGTTGTCCTTTTATTATATGGTTATTTCGAATATTTTGTATTTCAAAAAAGTATAAAAATATCTTTTATTTAATTTTTTAAAAGTCTTTATTTTACTAGTGAAAACTCCTATTTCTATGTTTTTTAAGTAATATACTTAGAAACCAGAATAGGAGTGGTAAAAGATGAAAAAATTTAAAAAGTATTATGTATTAATTTTTATTTTGATTATGATAATATTTATTAGTATTAGTGCTTCATA
>UQOS01000018.1 GCA_900542735.1 uncultured Mycoplasmatota bacterium
TTTAAAGTAACATCAAATATTTCAATGAATTCTAGTATTGGTTATCAAGTAACAGCTAGAAAGAAAACAGGTTCTACATTAGATGATAGTGCAGTAAAAGTATATCTAACTGAAGTAAATGGTACTGAACAAGAATTATTATTAAGTAAATATTCAGAATTAAGTCAAACTGATAGAGTAGATGCAAATAAATATATTGAAAAAGTATTATATGAAAGTAGAGTACCAGCAAATACTTCTAATTATGAAAAGAATTTTAGATTAAGAATGTGGGTTAGTGACGATACAGATTTTTCAGATGGTTCTATGAATGATAAAACATTTAAACTAACAGTAAATGTCTATGCAGATGGAAAAGTAGTAACTAGTGAAGAACAAAATTCTTATAGTAATGCAAGTATTAAAAGTGTATCTGTAGATAATACAGAATTAACGAAAGTAGAAAATAAAGATTATCAATATGAAACAACATTACCAGAAGGAACAACCAGTACAACCTTAGACATTGAAACAGAAAACAAATATGCTAAAGTAACAGTTGAAAGAATAGATAGCCTAGCTTACAGTCAAACTAATTCAAATGTAAAAAGATTATCTACTAAGAAAACATTGGATTTAAATTCGGGAGATAATTGTTTTAAAGTTACCGTTACCAGTGAAAATAAAGAAATTATTAATGAGTATAAGATTAAAATTAGCGTGATTGAATCAGTTTCAATATTTGGTAAACAATATTCAGTAATACAAAAAGCTCCAACCCTAACAACATCAAGTAATAATACAAATGATGAAAGTGGATTATATAAATCAACTGCTACAAATACAGGAGAACCAACTTATTATTTTAGAGGAAATGTAGAAAATAACTATGTAATTTTTGCTGGATTTACATGGAGAATTGTAAGAATTAATGAAGATGGAACGATAAGAATCATAATGCAAGATGGTATAAATAATAATACTCAATATTCTTTTAATTCCCAATATGATGATTATACTTATATGTATTACACAAATAGTGATTCTAAAAATCAATTAGAAAGTTGGTATCAAACAAATATTGGAAGTAAATCGGATTTAGCCGATAAAGTAGTTAGTGGTAATTATTACTGTGAACAAGCAAAAACCAAACTAGATTCTAGTTGGATATCAGGAAGTGCAAATATGACAGTATATTCTAGTTATATTCCTGATTTTAAATGTAGCAGTGATGGCAATGGAAAGGGATTAGTAAATGCAAATATAGGATTGATTACTTATGATGAAGCAGTTTATGCAGGTGGGTATTTTAGTCGAAATAATAGTAATTATTATCTATATAATCCCGCTATTTATTCTTGGACAATGAGTCCTGCTGGTGTGGCATCTAATTATTCTTATATGTGGCGTATTGAAAGTGGCGGATATTTTTGGTACCTAAGTTCAAATAGTGGTAGTTCTCTCAGGGCTGTTATTAATCTTAAATCAGATGTGAAAGCTTCAGGAACAGGTACAAGCTCAGACCCATTCGTCGTACAGTAACCTCAAAATGATAAATATGAATAAAGTATATGTATTAGCTACATTGACAGCATTTACATATACTTTTTTTCTTCTAAAATAAAATTCCTGTAAAAAAACGCCTACTTACTTTAAACTATTTTCTTCCTATTGTATAATAATACCAAGGAGTAGATAACATGATAGATTTAACGAATTTAAATGATAAACAAAAAGAAGCAGTATTAACAACAGAAGGACCATTATTGGTACTAGCTGGTGCTGGTAGTGGAAAAACTAAAGTATTAACTACCCGTATTGCTTACTTAATTGAAGAAGAAAATATAAGCCCTTTTCATATCTTAGCCATAACATTTACGAATAAAGCAGCAAAAGAAATGCAAGAGCGTCTATTTAAAATAGTAGGAGAAATAGCTAGAAATATTCAAGTATCTACATTTCATTCCTTTGGATTAAAATTATTAAGAGAAAACTATGAATTATTAGGCTATGAAAGAAATTTTGTTATTATGGATAGTGATGATTCTCTTACGGTTATTAAAAGAATTTTAAAAGAATTAGACCTAGATCCAAAAAAATATAATCCAACTGCTATTAAAAATAAAATTAGTGGTTGTAAAAATGAATTAATGTCACCAAAAGATTACGAAATTTATGCAACAACGGAATTTGAAAAAATTGTTTTAACCGTTTATGAAAAATATGAACAAAAACTAAAAGCCAATAATTCCGTTGACTTTGATGACTTGATGGTACTTCCAATTAAACTTTTTAGAGAACATGAAGATGTATTAGACCATTATCAAGACCGTTTCCGTTATATTTTAATTGATGAGTATCAAGATACTAATGAAGCACAGTACATATTAGCAAAAATGATGGGTGCTAAATATCGTAATGTTTGTGTAGTTGGAGATGAAAACCAATCTATTTATTCCTTTAGAGGTGCCAATTATCGTAACATTTTAAACTTTGAGAAAGATTATAAAGAAGCAAAAACAATTAAACTAGAACAGAATTATCGTTCTACCCAAAATATTTTAAATGCTGCGAACCAAGTAATTAAAAATAATCAAAACCGTAAAGATAAAAATTTATGGAGTGATAAAGGAGCAGGAGATAAGATTACCTATTATCGTAGTTATGATGAAAAAGATGAAGCTCATTATGTAGCTCATACTATCAAAAAACTAATTGAGGAAGGTAAAAGTCCTGATGAAATTGCTGTTCTTTATAGAACGAATGCACAGTCCCGTACGGTAGAAGAAGAAATGTTAAAAGAAAACATACCTTATCGTGTAGTAGGTAGCTTTTACTTCTATGCTCGTAAAGAAATTAAAGATTTAATGTCTTATTTACGATTAATTCATAATGAAAAAGATAATGTATCTCTTCAAAGAGTTATTAACAGTCCTAAAAGAGGAATTGGTTTAAAAACAATTTCTAATTTAGCTACTCTTGCCGATATTGAAGGTAAAAGTATGTATGAAGTAATTACATCAGGAAAAGAATTAGAATTTAAAAAAGTAATAGAAGACTTAAAAAAAGTAGCAGAGAATGTAACATTAACAGAATTAGTAGATAAGATTTTAGATACAACAGGTTACCGTCAAGAATTAGAAAATGAAAAAACTCTAGAAGCTGATATCAGATTAGAAAACTTAGAAGAATTTAAATCTATTACCAAAGCTTTTGAAGAAAGAGATGGCGTAATTTCATTAGAAGATTTCTTATTTGAAGTAAGTTTAGTAAGTGATAGAGAAGAATATAAAGATGCAAAAGATAAAGTAAGTTTAATGACTGTTCACTCAGTAAAAGGACTAGAATTTAATGATGTCTTCGTAATTGGACTAGAAGAAGGAATATTCCCACATATGAATTCTTTAATGGATAACCAAGACTTAGAAGAAGAAAGACGCCTTGCCTATGTTGCAATTACTCGTGCTAAAGAAAGATTATATCTAGTAAATGCAAGACGAAGAATGTTATATGGAAAAGACCAAGTAAATCCACCAAGTAGATTTATTGGTGAAATTGACAAAGAATTAATAAGTACAAATACAAAAGAAGAAAAGCCACAAGAAATAAAAATTGATAAACAAGAAAAATTTTATTCTGAAGATGTAGATTGGAAAGTAGGAGATTATGCCTACCATGATGTCTTTGGTGCTGGTCGTGTAGTAGAAGTTACGAATACCTTAATTAGTATTGCTTTTAAAAGTCCACATGGTATTAAAAAGTTAATGAAAAATCATAAAAGTCTTAAAAAAGTATAAAGGTAGGAGTAGTATGAAAAAAATAAGTGATGTTAAAGAAAACATAAAAGAAGGTTCTATTCTAACACTAAGTAATATATCAGGTTACTGTGCTTGTATTATTAGATATGATGGAGAAGTATTAAAAGATGTAAGTGAAGTAGAATTTGGAAATTTATTAGAAGAACTTCCTAATATTAAAAATGTGATAGAAAATGAAAAATATTTAAAAGTACGCTATAATTTTGAACAAAGAAAATATGAGTCTGCTATTATGAATAAAGTAAAAAATGGTGGCTATAAAGAAGTCTATCAGGAAGAATTAATCAGTGATTTTTTAGTAAATAATGAATCATTTGAAGCAAGTCTTATCGATTTAGATACTAAATTATCTATAGAAAAGAAAATTCCAAAAGTAAAACAAATTTCATAGGAAAAGGAGAAATTTATGGAAGAAAAAAACTTAACACTATTAATTATGGCAGCAGGTATGGGAAGTCGTTTCGGTGGTTTAAAACAAATCGAACCCGTTGGACCGAATAATGAATTTATTATTGATTATTCAGTTTATGATGCTATAAAAGCAGGATTTAATAAAATTGTGTTTATTATCAAAAAAGAAAATTATGAAGTGTTTAAAGAAACAATTGGAAAAAGAGTAGAAGATAAAATTAAAGTAGAATATGCCTTTCAAGATTTGAATGATCTACCAAATGGTTACGAGTGTCCTAGTGATAGAGTTAAACCTTGGGGAACAGCTCACGCTATTTTATCTGCTAAAAATTTAATTCATGAACCATTTGCCATTATTAATTCTGATGACTTTTATGGAAGAGATGCTTACTATACAATTAGTAACTTCTTAAAAGAAGAAAGAAAAGAAAATACTTATGCTGTAGTTGGATACCATGTTAACAATACTTTAACAGAAAATGGTAGTGTAAAAAGAGGCGTATGTAAAGTAAAAAATAATGAATTAGAAAAGTTAGTAGAAAGTAGTATTCAAAAGATAGAGGGTATCATAACTGCTACTCCCCTTGATGGAAGTATGCCGTTTACTATTAGTCAAGATACTTATGTATCTATGAATATGTTAGGATTTAATCCAACAATCTTTTCTTATATTGAAGACCATTTTCCTAAATTTTTAAATGATAATAAAGATAACATATTAAAATGTGAATATCTAATTCCTGATGTTTTATCAATGGCTACCAATGAAAACTATGCAAAAACCTTAGTAATCCCTACAACTGCTAAATGGGAAGGTGTAACCTATAAAGAAGATAAAGAACAGGTAGTAAAAGCAATTGAGAAGTTAATATTAGAAGGCGTTTATCCACAAAACTTGTGGAAAAAGTAAAATGAAGAAAAGAATATTGTGGATAACCGTTTTCTTTATCATAGCAGCCATACTTATTTGTATCTTAACTATTCCTAAAATAGAAAAATGGACCTATGACTTACCCAATCATTATGCCATAAAAAAAACAAGTGAAACAAGTGTTGTGTTAGGAAAATATGTAAATAATTTATTTGAAATAGAAGAAAATAATAAACAGGTAGGCGTCACGGATTATATAGCGGAATTTGCTTATGGAAAAAGATATGTTTCCTTAAAGTGTTTGACACTTGATAAAAAAGAAGTAAATGTAAAGTTTTATATAGTTGACACAATGAATGACAATATCTATGGGCCATATGAAAATGATGAAACCTATGAGGCAGTTTTAGAAAAAATTGTAGAAGAAGAACTATCATCTTGGATTAAAACAACTACTAAGCCAGAAAGTGCAGTAAATAAATAAAAGGAGAGACAGTATGAAAGAGAGAATTGATGAGTTAGTAACCATTTTAAATGAAGCAAACTATAATTATCATGTTTTAGATAATCCTACGATTACAGACCAAGAATACGATAGTTTGTTTCGTGAATTACAGATATTAGAAGAAAAAAATCCTAGCCTAGTAAGAAGTGATTCTCCTACCCATAGAGTAGGTGGAGTGGTATTAGATTCCTTTAAAAAAGTAACTCATAAAATTCCTATGATGTCATTAGGAGATATTTTTAATGAAGATGAAGTAAGACAATTTGATGCCAGAATAAAAAAAGAAGGAATTAATCCCACTTATGTATGTGAATTAAAAATAGATGGTTTAAGTGTTTCTTTACATTATGAAAAAGGAAAATTAGTAACAGCTGCTACTAGAGGAAATGGTACAATTGGTGAAGATATTACGAATAATGTAAAGACCATTAAAACAGTACCACTTACTTTAAAAGAAGAAATTGATATTGAGGTTCGTGGCGAGATTTACATGAGTAAAGAAACTCTTAAAAAGTTAAATGAAGAAAGAAAAGCTAAAAATCAACCACTTCTACAAAACTGTCGTAATGCAGCAGCTGGATCTATTAGACAATTAGATTCTAAAGTTTGTGCTTCTCGTAAATTAGACTGTTGGATCTACCATTTACCAAATCCAGAAGACTATGGAATTAAAACGCATTGGGAAGCTCTAGAGTTTATGAAAAAACTAGGCTTTAAAACGAATCCCAACAATCTATTAGTAACCGATGTAGAGGGTATTATTGATTATATTCACTATAAAGGTAAAGAACGTCCTAATCTTTCCTATGATATAGATGGCGTTGTAGTAAAAGTAAATAATCTAGAGGAACAAAAAAAATTAGGATTTACTGCTCATCATCCTAAATGGGCAATTGCTTATAAATTTCCAGCAGAAGAAGTGTTGACCAAATTAAAAGATATTATTTTTACGGTAGGTAGAACTGGACAAATAACCCCTAATGCTGTTTTAGAGCCAGTTATAGTAGCGGGTTCCACTATATCACGTGCTACTTTACACAATGAAGATTATGTAAAAGCAAAAGGATTAAAAATAGGAGATATCATTTCTATTCATAAAGCAGGAGATGTAATCCCTGAAGTAGGTGAAGTAAAACTAGATAGGCGTACAGGTAATGAAAAAGACTTTGAAATGATTACAAGATGCCCTATGTGTAATGAACCAATTTTCAAAAAAGAAGGTCAAGTAGATTATTTTTGTATCAATCCTCATTGTCCTGCTAGACATATTGAAGGATTATGTCACTTTGTATCTAGAAAAGCTATGAATATAGATGGATTGGGAGATAGAATTATTGAAGACTTCTATAATTTAAAGTATATTAAAGATATCACAGATATTTATAAACTAAGTTGTTTCCGTGATGAATTAACTGAACTGGAAGGTTATGGTAACAAATCTATTGATAACTTATTAGAAGCAATTGAAAATTCAAAAGAAAATTCTCTAGAAAGATTATTATTTGGATTAGGAATTCCTAATGTAGGAGAAAAAACCTCAAAAATATTAGCAGCTCGCTACGAAACTTTAGATAATTTAATGAATGCTACTTTTGAAGAATTAAATCAAATTCCTGATATCGGAGAAATTATAGCTAAAAGTATTATCGACTTCTTTCAAAATGAAAAAAATAGAGATATTATTGAAGAATTAAAAGAGTTAAAAGTTGGTATGGAATATACTGGTCCTAAAGTAGTAATCAATGAAAACTTTAACGGTAAAACCTTCGTAATTACAGGTACTCTTACCAAATATACAAGAGATGAAGTAGAAGAAAAAATAGAAAATCTTGGTGGTAAAACTTCTTCATCAGTAAGTAAGAAAACAAGTGCCGTAATAGTGGGGGAAAATCCTGGTAGTAAATATACAAAAGCAGTGGAACTAGGAATTCCAATTTGGAATGAAGAAGATTTAGAAAGTAGGTTTTAATGTGAAAGAAAAAGGGTTAATGATTGATAAAGAGGGAATATGTTATCCTTTTGGAACTCATGGTGGTAATGAAACACTAGCATCGGGTCATAAATTAAGTTTTGAAAAAGATGTAGTAGATCAATATTTTAAAAAATTAAATCTTAATTATGATAAAGGAGAAACTGTTTATACCAACGCTGAAAGTTTATCAAGAGAGGGAAATATTATGATCTTTAATAGAAGGTTAAATGCTCATACTTCTACTCAAATTTTAGCTTATATGCCAATAAACCCTACAGTAGCTCAACTAGATTATTTAAAATTAATTCAAGAAGAATTAGATAAAACAGAATTAAAAGCCATTCATGAATTACACCCTACTTCTATTAATTATTCTGATGCTACTGATTATAGTAGTATCTTAGAATATATAAATAAAAAGACACAAAATTTATCTAAAAAAGATATTCAAAGTAAAGGAAAGATAATAAAATGAATAAATTAGATGATTATAGAATAGTATTTATTTATGGAACAGATGAGATAGAAAAAAATATAACGAATGGGAAAATAGAATATTATGGAGAATCCTATAAAGATTATCTTCATAATAGATATTTATTAGATTATGTAAAAGAAAAATACTCAGAAGTTCCAATATTTAGTCAACTAACGATTAGACATCAAAGAGAGTTAATTGCCTATTTCTTAGTAAAAATGGGGCACATTATCTTTTTTAATACGACTTCAAAAGATGAAAAAGAATTTAAAAAATACGGTAGAACAGGTCAATTTATGATGCCAGATGTAATAACAGAAGAGCAAGAACTAGCTTTAAATAAGTTTTGCCAAGAGATTAAAGATTACGATATTTTAATAGACTATGATATTACATTAGAAGATGGCATATTGAATTCTAAAAGTATTCAAGGTACAGGGGACCAAAACCCAGAAGCAATCATTCAAAGCTATAACCAAAATAGTAAAATTAAATAAACTCTATTGACATTTATACAAAATAATGTAAAATATTAGCTAGTGAGGAGATATAAGCAATTTTTTTGTGAGCTATCTCGGGCAAAAGTTATAAATGCTTACACAATTATTTGGAGTCACGATAAAATTTACTCGTGGCTTTTTTTTCGCCCCATGAGTATGAAAGGAGAAAATAACTTATGGATTCAAAGAATCAACCAAATGAAGTAGAAAGCATTATTTTTAGTCAAGTTGGAAGTTACGCTATATGGTGTGCTAATTATGATAAAAAGGTATATGAAAAAAGTAAACAAGAAGTGTTAGAAGATATTAGCGTTACTCAAAAAATGACATTAGATATTTTATCATTACTTGAAAAATTAGGTTATTCAATGGACGAATTAGGAACTTATTTTTATGAAAGATTAATTTTAAGTGTATATGAAAGTTTAAATGAAATTATAAAAGAAAAAGATATGGAAAAATATAATGAATTAGTAGCTAATTTAAATGATAATTATTCTAGTTTTTACCTATGGTTAGCAAGAGAAGACTTAGAAATTGGTATCAAATCATTCCATTTCTATATTGATCAAGCAATATCTAAAATAGATAAAGATAAGATGGATAAGGAATTAACTTCTAAAGTAAGAGAATTGTTTAAAGGATCAAATCAAAATATGTCTGATATAGAAACATTAAGATTAAATCATGGTAAAACAGCTTTATATTTAGCTACCCATTTATTAAATGATAGTAAAGTAACCAATATCAGCAACTTAGAAAGTTTTAAAATGAAAAAACTAGGTACTTTTTCTGGTACTAAATTAAATTTAAAAGAAAAAAGTGAGTGTGTATAAGTAAATTTGCGAGCTACACAGAGATTATTCTTACACGTACAAGGTACGGAGTCACTGATAGTTATTGGTGGCTTTGTGCCTTTTTGCATCTAAAAATATGATATAATGTAAAAAAATAATAGAGGTGAGAAAATGAACAATCTAATAATAGAAATTCCAAATATTAGTGATCAAGAAATGATAAATGAATTAGCTGTTCAAGTACATAATTTACATGTGAAATGGCGAAATTATTTATTTATTAAATGTGATGATATGATGCCAAAAGAAAGGCTAGAGGATTTAATTAACCAAAAAGAAATATTAGTAGCAAGATTAAATGATAAAGTGATAGGATTTATTACCTTTAATATAAGAGAAAAAAGTAATCAACAAGGTTTTCGTGATAGAAAGCAATTAAATATTGATGTAATTTGTGTAGATGAGAATTTAAGAGGAAAAGGTATAGGAACTAAAATCTTAGAACATATAAAAGAGTTTGCTAAAGAAAACAATTGTACAGATTTATATTTAACTGTAAATGAAGAAAACTTAGATGCAATTAAGTTATATGAAAAATTTGGCTTTCAGTTAAAAAATATAGCTTATTCAATGAAGATAAAGTAATAAGGAGTAGAAACAATGAATAATTATTGGGATGGTATTTACTGGGAAAAACATATAAAAGAAGATGATTTAGATAATATAGAGGATAACTGGATACTTGATTATATGAAGTATTTACCTAAAACTGGTAACTTACTAGACTTGGGTTGTGGTGTAGGGCAATATTCTATTTACTTTTATAATTTAGGTTATAATGTATCATCATGTGATATTTCATTAAAAGCACTAGAAATTCTAAATGAAAAAAATAAAAATATTAAAACAAAGATACAAGATATGAATAAACCATTAGACTATAAAGATAATGAATTTGATATAGTATTTGCTAATTTATCAATACATTTTTTAAGTGATGAAAATACTAAAAACATACTAAGTGAAATAAAAAGAATTCTAAAACCTAATGGTATATTTATAGGTAGTGTCAATTCAACTAAAGCTTATGAATTTATAAAAGACCATATTATTAAATTAGAAGATAATTATTATGATAGTAATGGTAGAACAGTAAGACTTTTTGATGAAAAATCATTTGAAAAATATTTTATTGATTTTGATAAAATTACTCTTACTGAAAAGGAAAGCGATAGATTTGGTAAACAAAAAAATAAATGGGAATTTGTTTATAAAGTAAGGAAGTGAAAATATGGAAAAATTAAAACATGTAAAACCATCAAAAGAGTATGAGCAAGAGGCATTAGAATATATAAACGAATTTTATGAATATAACTCTGATATAAATGGAACTGGTGGTTTACAAAGATATTTAGATAATTATGATGGATGGTTAGAAAAATTAGAAGAAGATAGAACTAGAATTCCAAATGAAGAAAAAGTACCAGCAGAAACTTATTTTCTTGTAAGAGAAAATGATAATAAAATCGTTGGTATGATAAATATTAGATTAACTTTAAATGAAAATTTAAAAAAGTTTGGTGGTCATATCGGCTATAGTATTCGTCCTACAGAAAGAAAAAAAGGATACAATAAAGTAAACCTATACTTAGGCTTATTATGCTGTAAGGAACATGGTATATCAGAAGTATTAATGGATTGTGATAAAAGTAATTTAGGATCAGCAAAAACCATGCAAGCATTAGGTGGAAAATTAATTAGAGAATACTATGATGATACTTATGCTCATTGTACTGTTCAAGATTACATAATTAATGTAGAGGAAGCAATAGAAAAATATTCTAGTATATATGAACCATTCATTATAAATGATGATATAAAGAATTTTAGAAAATAAATCTTGATTATTTTAAAATCACTAAATAATAAAAATAAAATATAAAGTTTTAGGTAGCATAAAATTTTATTATAAGAGTCAACAACATATAAAAGTTAAGAAGTTATGAAAAAATAATTAAAATCGTGCTATAATTATACATAGTTATTTGTTATAATACTATGTATAATTTTTTTATGGAGGTAAGTATGGATAAACTAACAAAAGAAGAAGTATTACATGTTGCACATCTAGCTAGAATTGCTGTAACAGAAGATGAAATAGAAAAATACCAAAAAGATTTAAAAAAGTTATTAGATGAAGTAGATAAAATCAAAGAAATAGAAGTGGAAGATAATAATTTATTAGTAACACCTGTTTCTTATCAGTCAACATTAAGAAGTGATTCTAGTGTAAGAAGTGTTGAATTTAATGAAATAAAAAAGAATGTGCCAGCAACAACTGGTAATTTTGTAGAGGTTCCGGTGATGGTAAGTGAATAGATATTTAGATTTAAGCATAAAAGAATTACATGAATTATTATTAGAAAAAAAGATAACGCCACTAGATTTAGTAGAAGAAACTTATAGTAGAATAGAAGAAAATAGTGACTTAAATAGTTTCATTACTTTAAATAAAAGTGAGGCTTTAGCTTATGCTAAAAAATTAGGAGAAGAAGTAGTAGAAAAAGATAACTTGTTATGGGGAATTCCAATAGCGATTAAAGATAACATTTCTACTAAAAATTTAAGAACAACTTGTGCATCTCATATGTTAGAAAATTATGTTCCAATTTTTGATGCTACGGTTATAGAAAAAATAAAGAAAAGCAAAATGATTATCATTGGTAAAACCAACATGGACGAATTTGCTATGGGATCTACTAGTCGTACTAGTTATTTTGGTGCTCCTAAAAATCCAATTGATAAAACGAAAATTACGGGAGGATCTTCTGGTGGTTCAGCAGCTTGTGTAAGTGCTCATCTAACTCCTCTTGCTTTAGGAACAGATACAGGTGGTTCTATTAGACAACCAGCTAGCTATACAGGAATTGTTGGTATGAAACCTAGTTATGGTAGAGTATCACGCTATGGTTTAGTAGCTTTTGCATCAAGCTTAGACCAAATTGGACCAATGACTAGAAATGTATATGAAAATGCTCTTTTATTAAATAAAATGGTAGGAAAAGATGAAAAAGATTTAACGAGTGCCGATTTACAAGAAGAAGACTTCACAAGATTAATTGGTAAAGATATTAAAGATATGAAAATAGCTATTCCTAACTATTTTGTAAGTAGTATTGTATCACCAATTATTATAGAAAAAATAAATCATGTAGTAGATGTTTTAAGAGCTAATGGTGCGGTAGTAGACTATATTGATATGAAATATTTAGATCAAGCAGTAACTCTATACCAAATTATTGCCATGGGTGAAGCTAGTAGTAATTTAGCACGTTTTGATGGCGTAAAATTTGGTTATCGTTCTAAAAATAGTGATAGTGTAGAAGAAATGTATGCTAATACCAGAAGTGAAGGCTTTGGAAAAGAAGTAAAGCGTAGAATTATGGTAGGAAGTTATTTATTAAGTGGAGAAAACGCTAAAATCTACTATGATAAAGCATTAACAATTAGAAATGCTATGAAACAAGAATTTGACCGTATCTTTAAAGACTACGATTATATTTTAGGACCAACTACCACAACTGTTGCTTACAATTTAGATGAAAGTCTAGATGACCCACTAAAATCTTTCATGGATGATGTATTAGTAATACCTGTTAACATGGCAGGACTTCCAGGCCTAAATATTCCTATGGGTTGTGATCAAAACCATATGCCAATTGGCCTACATATTATAGGAAATAGTTTTGAAGAAGCTAAAATGTATCAATTAGCTTCCTTCTTAGAAGATAAATTAAAGTAAATAGTTGGGAGGTATCACTATTAGAAGATTAAAAATAATAGAAAATAATTTTACCAAAAACTATCGTTTAAATAAGAAAAAAAGTAACCAATTATTACTTACTACAAAAATAGTATTATTTGCTAGTTCCATAGCATTGATAAACCCAATTGAAGTAACAGCAAGCTCTAATACTATAATAGAAAATCAAGATAGTGAAAAAATAAATGATATAGAAGACGAAATAACTAATACCAAAGAAGAATCAAATAATGATAAAGGTAAAGAATATATTTTTTATGTCTCACTAACATCTTTATTATTAATAGGTTCAGGTTTATGTATCAAATTAGTAACCAATATAAAATCAAATCCCTATGTTCCAAAAACAGGAATCAAACTAGAAGAAGATGACAACGAATATTTTGAAAACAAAAGATTAAAAAAGAGTTCTAGCATTGTCATCAAATAAAATATGGAGGTAAAAAATGAGTGATTATAAAAAAACAGTAGGAATTGAAGTACACTGTGAACTAAAGACCAATTCTAAAATGTTTATTGATTCTATCAACAACTATGGTGGAGTAGCCAATGTCAATATAAATGAAATCGATTTTGCATTACCAGGTACCCTACCAACCATTAATAGTTATGGAATTGAACTAGGAATCAAGGCAGCTTTAGCCCTAAACTGTAAGATTAATAAAAAAGTAGTATTTGATCGTAAAAATTATTTTTATCCCGATCTACCAAAAGGCTACCAAATTACCCAAGCTAGAAATCCCATTGGTGTTGATGGATATGTAGAAATAGAAGTAGATGGTATTAAGAAAAAAATAGGAATTCATGATATTCACTTAGAAGAAGATACTTGTAAAAGTACCCATGCCGAATCTAAATCTTATTTAGACTTTAATCGTAACGGTGTACCATTAATTGAAATAGTATCAGAACCAGATATGAATAGTGAAAAAGAAGCAATGGCTTACCTAGAAAAATTAAAAGAGCTTCTTTTATATACTGATGTATCAGACTGTAAAATGGAAGAAGGAAGTATGAGATGTGATGTCAATGTATCAGTTTCTAAAACAGAAAAGTTAGGAACGCGTACAGAAACTAAAAATATTGGTTCTATCAGTAGTGTAGGACGCGCCATTTTAGTAGAAGCAGATCGTCAAATAGGAGAGTTAGAACAAGGAAATACCATTCAAGAAGAAACAAGACGCTTTGATGAAAAAGAAAATCGTACCATCTTAATGCGTGTAAAAGAAACTGGTAATGACTATCGCTATTTTCCGGAACCTGATATTCCACCTTATATCTTAGAAGATGAAAAAATAGAATCTATTAAACAAAATATGCCTATTCTACCAAATAAAAGAAGAGAAATCTATCAAGAAGCAGGTATTAATCCTGTTAATATTAATAAAATTATTGCAAATAAGGAAATCAGTGATTATTTATTAAAAGTAGATGGCAACTTAGTAATTGCAAGTAATCTACTATTAGGTGAAATCCAAGCTTACCTAAATAAAACAGGAAAAAATTTACTAGATACTAAATTAACTTATGATAAGTTTAATCTATTAGTAGAAAAATTAGATAAAAAAGAAATTAGTAACCAAGTATTTAAAGAAATTATCAATACTATAATGGAAACTGATTCTGATTTAGAAGAATTAATTGCTAGTAAAAAACAAAAAGAATTAACACTAGAGGAATTAGAAAAAATCGTTACAGAAGTAATACTAAATAATCCAGATAGCATTACAGATTATAAATTAGGAAAAGATAGAGCTACTAAATTCTTAATGGGTCAAATTATGAAAGCTACCAAAGGTAGTGCAAGTCCATCTCAAGCAAATGAAATTCTACTTAAGAAACTTAGTGAACAATAGTTTGATTGACTTATTTTGAAACTAAGGTATAATTTAAAATAAGAAGGAGCTAAAAAAATGAAATGGATAAAGAAAAATAAATTTACAGTAATTGCGATTATTCTATTTGTTTTATTTGCAATTATTGGATTTAAAGTAAAAGAAATATTCTTTCCTAACCAAAGAACAGCAATTTATGGAGATCGTCTAGATGGTAAAGTAGCAGTAGAAAAATCTACATATGATGAGTTGAAACAAAAATTAAGTGAAAATGAAAGAATCAAAAATGTAACAATTACGGAAAGTGGACGTCGTATTAATATTATCATGACAGTAGTCGATGATATGGGTAAAGAAGAAAGTAAAAAATTAACAGATAATATTACTTCTTTCTTTAGTGAAAACCAAATCGGTTACTATGATTTTGAAGTATTTGTCAAAAAAGAAGCAACTAGTGAAAATGATTTCCCAATCATTGGTTACAAACACCATAATAGTTCTAGTTTCTCTTGGACAAAAGATAGAGATAAAGTAGAGGAAACAGAAGAATGAAAAAGAAAATGATTATTATAATTCCTATTGTAATAGCTTTGTTAGTATTTATAGGAGTATATGCATACTTAAACCATGAAGATGCAAAGACAAGTTTAACCGTGGTTGAAAAAAAGTGGATAGCAAATAATTCAGATCAAAAATATGATTTTGAAATTGTAAATAATATACCAGTTTATTCTATGGACGGAACTGGCGTTATCTTTGATTTTATTAATAACTTTGAAATTGATACTAACTTAGAATTTAATAAAATTTCTTATTTAAAAGAAGCAAACTCAACAACGAATGGTCTTAGAATTAGAATTTTAGATAATGATACCAATCTAACAGAAAATGATTTACTAATTGCAGAAGACGGTTATGTTTTAGTTAGTAAAGAAAAAAATCGTTATGATAAAATTTCTAATATTGCGACTGGTACCGTAGGAGCTTTAACTACTGATATGGGAGAAGTAAGTTACTTCTTAAAAACAGCTACTAATCTAACATATAAATCTTATAATGATATCAAGACAATGATAACAGACTTAGAAAATGGGACTATTACTATGATGGTAATTCCTCAAATAATGTATTTAGATGAAATATTAACAAGTAAAGATTACCAAATTAATTACTATTTCACAGAAATGTCTAAAAAGATAGTATTAACACTAAGTAATGATAATAAAGAATTAAATAATATCATAAAAAAATATTATGAAAAATGGAAAAAAGAATACTTTGTATCAGAATATAATGAAGAATATTTAAAATATTATGTTTCTGCTAAAAATATGAATGCTAAAACCAAAGCAGATATGTTATCAAAAAACTATGTTTATGGTTATGTAGAAAATGCTCCTTATGAAGTAAATGTTGATGGTACTCCATCAGGAATCGCATCAGAATATATAGCTAGACTAAAAAGATTAACTGGAATTGATATTACATATAAAAAATATAAAAATGTAGAAAGTTTACAACAAGCAATTAATAATAAAGAAGTAGATATTTATTTTAACTATTTTGATGCTTCATTAACAGGGTATACAAATACTGTATCACCATTTGTAGAAGAATATGTAATACTTAGAAATAATAAAAATAAAGAAAATGTAACTACTTTTGAAGAACTAAAAGAAAAGAATATAAATGTATTATCAAATACTGCTTTAGGAAAATACTTAAAAGCAAATTCTAAAGCAAATATCATAGAAAAAAATAAATTAGAAGAATTAACGAAAGATGATAATCTACTTGTTATCGATAAAGAAGTTTACTTATACTATCGTAATACCAAATTTAGTAAGTATGAACCTATCTACACTGCTACTATGAGTAATGATTATACATTTAGTATTTTAAGTAGTGATAGTGATTTATATAACCTATTTAACTTTATTATCACGACAAATTCATACTATAACTATCGTATTAGTGGATTAAATTCTCTAAATTTATCTTTAGTAGATAGAACATCATTTGAAGAATTATATTTAATCGTATTAGGAATTATTCTTCTACCATTATTAATATTATTAGCTCTATACTTAATACTTAAGAATAGAAAGAAACAAAAGAAAGTAAGAAAAGAAGATAGACGTAAATATACCGATATTTTAACTTCTCTAAAGAATAGAAATTATTTAAATTTAAATATGCCTATTTGGGAAAATAGTAAAATATACCCACAAACCATTATCATGATTGATTTAAATAATATTAAATATGTTAATGATAACTATGGTCATGAAGCAGGAGATAACTTAATCGTAGCTGCCGCTTCTAATTTAGTAAACAATCAACTAGAAAATAGTGAAATCATTCGTACAGATGGTAATGAATTCTTAATTTACTTAGTAGGTTACACCGAAAAACAAATAGAAACTTACTGTAAAAAATTAAATAAAGAATTGAAAGATTTACCATATGGTTTTGGTGCCGCTATTGGTTATAGTATGATTATGGACGACATTAAAACAATTGATGATGCTATTAATGAAGCAACTCTTGAAATGAAAACAGTAAAAGAAGAATTGAAATAAGTAGGTGATTTTATGACCGCTAATTGGCGTGAAAAAGTTCAAAAATTCGCTCATAAAGTATTTCAAATGATTAAAAAGCCAGAAATGCGTATTTTACCCGGGCAACTGGCTTTTTTCTTATTGGTTTCTATTATTCCTTTGTTTGCAATTATTGCAGCGGTTGCTGGAAGATTTTCTCTTTCTATAGAAAGTTTAATTAATGTAATCCATGATACTCTTCCCAAAGAAGTTGCAGAGTTTATCATTCAAATTATAGCCGGTAAAACCATTAATATGAATATAATTATTTTCTGTTTTTCAGGCTTTATCTTAGCTTCCAATGGTCCACACTCTATGATAATTGGTTCTAATATTCTATATAAAGTAAAAGATAAAGACTTTTTAACAAGACGCATCAAAGCTATTTTAATGACAGTAATCATGGTAATTCTATTTATTTTCGTATTAATAGTACCAGCCTTTGGTGATAAAATAGTATCCCTTATAATAGAGTTTATAAAAAATCATCAAATAAGAAATATGATTTCTGTAACATATAAAATCTTAAAATACCCAACCTCACTACTTATTATTTATTTCTTCATTAAACTTTTATATACAATGGCACCAGATACTACCATAAAAAGTAGAGAAACTACAAAAGGCGCGATCTTTACAACTATTGGTTGGATTTTATCAACAGAAATATTCTCTTTTTATGTTAGCTATTTCGCTAAATATAATCTATTATACGGAAGTGTTGCCAATTTATTAGTTTTATTCTTATGGATATATTTACTTTCTTACATATTTGTTTTAGGAATGGCCCTAAATGCAAGTAGTAGAGATGAATTTGAAAAAAATGAATAGTAGTGCTATAATGTTAAAGAGAAAGGAATGTATATGAAGATAAAAATTGAAAAACAATTAAATAAAATAAAAAATAATTTAAAAAATTTATATAAAGATTTTAGAAAAAATCCTAAAAAAACAACTTTAACATTACTAAATACTATGATGGAAATCATTAAAAACAACACTTTATTCTTTGTGTTTGTGATTACGAATGTTTTTATTGGCATTTTATTAAGATATTTTACGATTCATACTATGGAAAACTTATTCCTATTAAAACCAATCCTAGCAGATTTAGCGATAGTTTTATTCTTAGGAGGAATTAGTTATTTATTAAAAGAAAAAAATCGTTTTCCTTATCTACTAGTAATTAGTATTATCTTAACTTTAATTTGTATTATTAACTCTGTATACTATACATTTTATACTTCTTTTGTATCAGTATCTTTAATTTCTACTAGTAGGTATGCAGTACAAGTAGGAGATGCTATTGTTGAAAATGTTATGAAAGTACAGGACTTTGTTTATATACTTTCACCACTTTTATTAATCATTACTCATATTAAATTAAGAAAAGTAAAACCAATTTCTAAGAAAGATAAAGAAAAAAGAGATACTAAGAAAATGATTACTACTTTTATTGGTGCAGGCGCTGTATTATTCTTCTTTTTAATCTCACTAACACCACTAGAAATAGGTCGTTATGCAAAACAGTGGAATCGTGAATATATCGTAATGCGTTTTGGCGTTTATGCTTATCAATTAAACGATATTGTAAAAAGTATTGAGCCACAATTAAATACCTTATTTGGTTATGATAAAGCCTTAAAAACATTCAATGAATATTATAGTGAAACACCAGATGAACAAACTTGGACAAATGAATATACTGGTATTTTTGAAGGTAAAAATATTTTAGTGATTCATTATGAAAGTATGCAAAATTTAAATATAGGATTAAAATTTAATGGTGAAGAAGTAACTCCTAATTTAAATAAATTAGTAAAAGATTCTATTTATTTTAGTAATTATTATTCCCAAGTAAGTGTTGGTACATCAAGTGATTCTGAGTTTACTTTTAATACTTCTTTAATGCCAACAAATAATGGAACAGCTTTTGTTAGTTACTTTGATCGTGAATATGTCACAACACCACTTTTATTAAGAGAAAAAGGTTATTATACATTTAGTATGCATGCTAATAATGGTTCTTATTGGAATCGTAATATTATGCATGAAACATTAGGCTATCAAAGATTTTATAGTAAGAAAGATTATGAAATTGATGATGTAATTGGTCTTGGTTTATCTGATAAATCTTTCTATAGACAATCTATTGAAAAAATTAAAGAAATTAATGCTAAAGGGCAACCTTATTATGGTACTATTATTTCTCTAACTAACCATACACCATTCTCTGATACTGACAAATATGGTGAATTTGATGTTAGTTTAAAGACTACTAAAGTAAATGAAGAAACAGGAGAGGAAGAAGAAGTAACTTATCCATATCTAGAAGGAACAAAATTAGGAAACTATTTTAAATCTGTTCACTATGCTGATGAAGCACTAGGAGAATTTATCTCTATGCTAGAAGAAGAAGGAATTATGGATAATACAGTATTAGTTATTTATGGTGACCATGATGCTAGACTTCCTAAAACAGATTATCGTAAACTTTATAATTATGATCCTGAAACAGATAGTAGTAAATCATGTGAAGTAGGAGATGATACATGTACTAGAATTGATAGTAATACATATGAACTATTAAGAAAAGTACCATTTATTATCTATAGTAAAGAAACAAAAGCAAAACTACACAAAGAAGTTACTACCGTAATGGGAATGTATGACGCTATGCCAACGCTTGGTAATATGTTTGGATTCTATAATAAATATCAGCTAGGACACGATATTTTCAGTGTAGGAGATGATAATATTGTAGTATTCCCAAATGGTAACTGGGTAACCAATAAAATTTATTATAATGCCCAAAATGCATCTTATCTTACTTTAAAAGAAACTGAACTACCAGCTGATTATATTCAAAATTGTATAAATTATTCAGAAAAACTATTAAATGTATCAAATTCGACAATTGTATTTGATTTAATAAAGAAGACAAGAGAAACCAAAGAAGCAAAATCTGACTACATTGAAGAAAAAGCAGTTGTAGAAGAATAGGTGATAACATGAAAAAAAATAAAAAGTTAAAAGTGAAAAGAGGAAAAGTTTTAGCTGTAATTCTAGTATTAGGATTTGTAACTTTTCTTTTTTTCTATAACAGTAGGGCAAAACTTCAGGTAGTAACAACCGTAGCAGAAATTGATAACTATCAATACAAAATGGAAAGTAACACAACTAGAATTTATAAGAAATACTTTAAAGAATTAGAACAGGAATTAGAAGACAATAAGATAGATGAAGAAAATTATGCTTCTTTAGTTTCAAAATTATTCGTAATTGACTATTATACTTTAAATAATAAGATTACGAATAAGAATATTGGTGGAGTACAGTTTATTCATTCTAATCTAAGAAGTAGTTTTATTGAAAAAGCTTCTAATACCATGTATAAATATATTAAGAGTAACTTATATGGAAATAGAAAACAGAAACTACCAGAAGTAAATGATGTCGAAATAAAAAGTATCAAACAGATAAGTTATAAAAATAATAATTATCAAGATAATAGTGGTTATCAAGTAGAGGTAAACATTAATTATGTAACTGATTATGACTACCCAAAAGAAGTAACACTTACTCTAATTCATGAAGAAAACAAACTAGTAATTGTGGAAATAAAATAGTAAATAAAAGAAGACAAGCTACCCATTAAGTTAGTTTGTCTTTTTAATTAAAAGCAAGTTCTATTTCAATTTCATCATCAAGAATTGCTAATATCAAATAAATAATGCCACTTACTAAAATCAGAAAAGAACCTATAAAAGCAAATTTAGTTAGCATCTGTTTCTTAGGAGAATCATAACTAGTTAAATTTAAAATATCTTCATAGCCACTCTTAGCAAAATTAAAATAAATAATAACAAGAATCGTGAATATCAGAATTAATAAATTTTGATACTCTTTTTGGTACTATAAAAGTGTAATAATTAATTACAGAAATGTGATTGAATATTACACTTCTTTTTATTATGATTGAAGT
>UQOS01000019.1 GCA_900542735.1 uncultured Mycoplasmatota bacterium
ATTTTTTCATCATAACTTAATTTAGACATATAAAAACCTCGTTTCTACTTTGTCCAAGAAACGGGGTTCATATCATTTATCTAAGCTCTTGCTTCTATTAGTTTAATTTTTGACCACAGTTACTACAAAAATTACCACCAGTTGTCTTAGTACCACAGTTTGGACAGAAATTAGGAATATTTGTTTTTACTTCTTCTTTTGTATCTGTTTCTTCATTTGTATCTAGTACTTCTTCACTAGTATTAGATGAAGCAATAGCTACTTCAGTATTAGCTTGTGGTTGTTGATGATTAAAAATTGTTCCTGGTTCTGGTTGATTATTGACTGGGGCTTGATAAGTACCGCCTACATTTTGATTTACAGATGCCATCATATTTGCTCCTATTTGATTAGCCATATTCATACCCATAAATCCAACCATGGCTCCTCCTTCATTTCCAGCAGCTGTTTCCATAGCTTTTGCAGAAGATTGAGCCATAAGTCCTGACTGTAAATTAGGATTAGAGAAAATAGTAGCATCATCAATTCTAGAAACTCTTTTCATTGATTCTTCAGTTAAATTGATATCAGCAATTGCTACATCAGTAATCTCAAGACCATATTGTTGATGCCAAGATTCATCTAAGATAATATTCATTTCATTAGAAATATCGCCACCATACATTCCAATATCACCAAATGAAACTTTATGCTTTCTCATAACAATAGTAAGAGCTTGTGTAATCTGTTCTACAAATTTACTTTTTAATTGTCCCCCTACTACTTCTTCATAAGTAACAGTATCTTTATTATTAGCACCAATTACATTTTGTACTAAAATGATAGGATCTTTTACTTGAAAAGCATATTCTCCAAAGAAAGTAACTTCTAACATTCCATATTTTTCATCAGTAATTTTCTTAGGTTGTGGAGAGCCAAATTTATTACCTGTAATATTAAGTAAATTAACATAGTATACTCTTTGATCAGTTGGAGCCATACCACCATAAGTGAAACGCTTACCAATTGTTTTAAAAGTATCTCCTATTCCTTTAAAAAAGCCACCAGTAAAAATACTAGGTTCACTTCCACTATCCCAAATATATTCTCCAGCTTCTGCTGAAAATTCTTTAATAGCACCATTTTCAATTAGCATCATAGCCATACCTTGAGGTACTACAATTTTACTACCATTAGAAATTACGCCCTCTGTTGGATTAGTATTTCCACTACCGTGTTTTACTACTCCTCTTTGAATTAATACATTTTTTTCTATTTCTGGGCATACCACCATTTCTTTAAACTGATCGCCAAAGCTTGATGATACACCTTGCGTAAACGCTTTTAATAATCCCATATAAATCTCCTTTATTTATTTTTGAATAGATTGTTTGCATACTACTAATATGAATAATGAAAACTTTTATTTGATAGAATGAATATCACTTAATACCCAATCATGTTCTCCCGTAGTAATTACACTATCACAGTATTCACATTGACCTGATGAAGTAATTTCTGTTGGAGCTCCACAATTAGGACAGTTTGTAGTAGATTTGTTACTAGTTCCTGCTTTAGTTAAAACACCTTTTTTACGATTAAATGTCATTAGGTATTTCATATACCAATCTTTATTAGGATTGCTTTCTAATACTTTTTTTGTCTTTTCATCAATTACATAATCTCTCATCACAGCATGTAGTTCAACAACCAATACTTCTTTATCACCATCTTGTCTAAATTCTCTTAAGGTAGCATTCGAAATATTTATTTTTTCTACTACATTGATTTTATGATTCTTAATGTACTCATTTAATTGACTATTATGAGTATTAAATAATTCATTACTTTCAAAAGGACGAATAACTTTCCAGTTTCTATCAGTCCAAGCCTGTTGTATTTTCAAAAATACTTCCCTTGACCAAGCTAAGAAATTGTCACTTGAAAACTCAGGGTCGATTTGTCTAATTTGTTCTGATACACTAATAGTATTATCAACAATTTGATTAAAAGATTCTGAATAATTACTAGTAATGGTATTATTAATACTATTCTGAATATTTTTTAGTTTACCTGTTTTCTTTAAATAGCCAAAAACAATAAGCAATATAATACATAAAATAATACCTGGAAGTGGTCCAAACATTTCAAATAAGAAATAAATAATCCAGTTTAGTAGATAACTATCTCCATCACTAGAACTACTTGATGAGCTACTAGTATCATATCTATTATTATTACCAGCATCAGCAAATACTGTTGGTGATAAAGATAGTACTAACGCAAATACCAAAACAAATAGAAAGCAAATTCCTATTATTTTTAAAATAGTCTTTCTTTGAGGTTTTTGTTTCATAACACCCTCCTTTTCTATTGTATGCAAAACCTCATACTATTCTGCTTTCATTATAACATAAGATTTTTGAAAATAGAAAAAAACATAAGAAAAAAGATTCTAGTTACCTAAAATCTTTTTATTCCTGAAAACCGTATTCTTTTAATTTAGCTAATGTAATAGGTCCAATATTACCATCTGCTAGTAGACCGGTTCTTTTTTGAAACTCTGTAATACTTGCTTTAATGTACTTACCATAGTAACTGCCTAATGCTTTTTTAGAAGTATATGCTGGAAAAGTATGATACATAAAATTGCATATTTTTTCTACATTATCTCCACTATCTCCTAAGGTTAAATAACCTTTAGAGCCTAAAAATGATGTAGTTCTTTCTTCTTTAGGTTTATACTTAAATGTTAAATCGTTAGTAGATAAGATATTCGTAAATTCTTTATCAATAAACATAACTTCTTCTGGTTTTAAACAATAACCTTTAGATACCCATTTACCATTACTATTTTGAATAAAACCGTTACCACAACCTCGTAATGCATTTCCACATACTAAATGTAAATGATTAGCAGTAGCACCATCTATTCCTTCTTCACAAATAGGACTACCCATTTTCACAATAGAACCAACTTTTAAATTTTTGATATAAGGATCAGAATCATTCCAATGTGTAAGCACGATAAACGGCTTTATAATGCCACTTGGTGTATCACACTCTTCTGTTGCAACTAACCAAATGGAATTGGTAGTTGAATTACCAATTCCTTTAATAGCTACTACTTCCATATCAACAGTAGCATAATATGGTTCTCTACCTGCATCAATACCAGCAATATCTATTGGGTAATCTGCATAATCTTTACTTTGATACCAATGAGGTTTATGAGATACTGTACCGTTATAGCTTTGAGTAATTCTCATATTTTTCATACCAAAACTAAAGGCTTTCAATAAAATCACCATCTTTTTGTAATCCTTGGTTAAATCCATTTACTACTGCTTCAATCATCATATCCATTTCAAGTTCTGTAATAACAATTCCTTTTTCATTCAGCATTAAAATAATATTTTCTTTTGCTTTTTCTTTTCTTGTAGGGCCATCTAAATCTTTATAGAGCTGTTCTATAGCATTCACAACTGTTTTTACTATTTTTTGTTTTTCTAAAGTATTGATATGTTCTTCATATTTTTTCTTAAATCTAGTAGCAATATAAGTAGCAAATGCTGTTAGAAAAGTAACTACAATTTCTAAAATATTAGATTGTATTAATTCCCACATAATTACACCTCCTACTACTATATATGGTTATAAAAAAAATAAGGCCATAATAGGGGCCCTATTTTATTAAGATATCGAATAAATTTGGTTAGTGAAAGATTTTAATTATATTATTAATTATTTTTGTAGTTGTTTTTCTTTGTGATTAGACTGATAGTTTTCATAGTAATTACATAAAGAATTATAAAGTTCCATAAATCTAAAGTTAAAAGGATCATAAGTACTACCACTATTTCTAAAACGAATAGCATAAGTTAAATAAAAACCATTTTCTGGTTTATTCTTAATAAACTCTAATTTTATTTGGTTATTATCAGTCTTAGAAATATTTAAAATACTAGAAGTATCTGCATCTTCTTCATCAGAGTGCCATGAAATAACTTTATCATGTACTAATGGAAATGGACGATAAGAATCCTTTTTCTCTTGATATTCTTTTTCGTAGGTATCTATTTCATCATACGGACTATATTTGGTAATCTTTTCATATAAATTCAAAAAAGCATCATATAGAAAGCCATCTTCTTCACTAATTACAAATTCTAAAGGTTCACGATTTGTAATTAATTTCATTCTATCCATATCAGGTTGAAAATATAAATCAAGATTACTTCCAAATAAAATATTAAAGGTATTACCATTCTGTGTTAATTTTAAACGTTTGCCAAATTCATTATTTAAAAATTCTATGTTCATCATAAAGCCCCCAAAACCTATATAATAAATTTTTATCAAAATAATGGTGTCCCAGACGAGAATCGAACTCGTATCTAAGCTTTAGGAGAGCCTTGTTCTATCCGTTGAACTACCAGGACAAATAATATATATTATTATAACGAATACAAAAGAAAAAAACAATCAAAATTATCTAAGTGTTAATTAAAATATTGATATCCCGTTTATATATTAATTTAAATTTGGATATCCCGAATTAAAAAAAGACCTATATACATCCTTATAGTAAAATGTTTTTGTTCAGAAAAATTACTAAGGAGGTATGTATATGGGACGTAATTATTCTAACAAAAATTTAACAGAGTTGGAAATAGGAAATATTGAATTTTATTTAAATGAAAAGAAATCTCCAGCTGAGATTGCTAAAATTTTAAGTAAAGATCCTTCCGGAATTAGAAAAGAAATAAAAAAGTATTCTTCATATTATGGCAAACAAAGAAAATGTTCAAATTGTCTTAATAGAGATAACTGTCATCAAAAATATCTATGTGATAGTATCATTAATAAAACAAAGTGTTATCAATGTAAATACTGCATTCATGCTGTCAAGATATGCCCTAACTATAAGATTAATATTGAATGTGAACTACTAAAGAAAAATCATCACGTTTGTAATGGCTGTGAACTTTATCATAAATGTAATAGGGTAAAAATAAAATATCATGCCGAAACTGCTATTAAAATGCATAATGCAGTTCAAAGAATTTCAAGGGTTGATACCAAAGCTGATAAAGTTCCACAAGAATTCAAAAATTATATTTCTGATAGAATAAAAAAAGGTATTTCACCAGATATCACTTTAAACACTTTACCAGAAAAATACCAAATGTTTAAAATATCTACTCCCACTTTATATTCTTGGATTGATAAGGGTTTATTAGATTGCTGTAATTTAGATCTTAGAAATAAGGTTTCAAGAATTAGATATGGTGAGAATACATTAAAACGCAACACTGTTAAGGGTCATCAATTAAATGGAAGAAGTATTGAAAACCTACCAGAAGATGAACGAATAAATAGAAAACTAGGTATTGCCGAATTTGATACAGTTGAAGGTATTAAAGGTGGTGAATTATTATTTACTATAATGATTCCTTGTTTTTCATTAATGCTAGCCTTTAAAATAGAACACAAAACTCAAGAAGAAATAGGAAAAGCATTAGATAATTTAGAAGAAAAATTAGATTCATATTTCTATGTTTTATTTAGAAAAGTTATACCTGATAATGGTGGTGAATTTACTGATTTTGAAATATTAGAAACTTCAATTCATGAAAGTCTAAGTAAAAGGATGGAAGTTTATTATACACATACTTATGCTTCATATGAAAAACCACATATCGAAAACAACCATATATTATTAAGATGGTTAATAAAAAAAGGCTTTGATATTACATTACTATCATCTGATGAAATATTAGATATAATTAACAGATTAAACAACTACCCAAGACCCCAAAAAAACTATAAAACGCCTCTTCAATTATTAGAAGAAGAATTCGGTAATTATATTTTGGAATTATTAAATTTACACCACATTCCTATTACTGAACTTAATATGAAGGATATGATAATAAAAAATCAAGAGCGAACAAAGTGAGTTCTATTTTAACTCTTGATTTTTTACTATCATATTTTATAATTATTTTCCCAATAAAGTTTATCTTTATTGGTTATTGATTATTAAAAACGGGATATCCAAACGGGATTTCCTAACTTAAATTAACCCAAAATTATCTAAGATTGTTTACTAAAACCATAATTAAAAAACACATAGCAGTTGACAATTGTCTACGAACAACCGTTGTTTTTTCATAGATTGATGCAAAATCATCTACAATATCAACTAACCAACTTTCAAAGTATTTTGGTACATGCTTACCTATTGGAAACATATGAGATACTATAATATCTTCTTCTAAACTAGATAATTCAAAATACTTTTTAGCATTCTCTAAAGCATATTCAGGATGATAAATCAAAGTATAAGCTTTTTCTTTTTTTGTTGCATTTTGATTATCTTCTAAAAAGAAATCATGAAGAAGAGCAGCTCTAGCTACTTTATTAGTATCTAATCTAAATAACTTAGCTAATTGATATGAATGATAAGAAACACGAACCGAATGTTCTAAACGATTTCCCTCATGATGCATAATGTGTTCCATTTTTTGAAATTCATCATTTTCTAATATATCATAAACTTTATTAAGATATTCTCTATCTTCATAGTATTTTTTCATGAATAATAACACCTCAGTAATTAAAATCTAATTTTACTATTCAACATAATATCATAATTATTCTTTTTTCGCAAGTAGCAAAAAGAGGACAAAAAGTCCCCTAATCTATATCAAAACGCATATTCTGCGTCCTAATATATATTATGGTAAATAAATTGAAAAAGTTACTATTTTCTTGAAGTTATAAGAATTTATCATTTATTTAATAATCTTTTAATTTCAGAGTTTCTATTATTAAATAGGCATAATCACACCTTATAATTATTGTATCGCAGAAATTGATTTTTTATTTCTGATCTATTATTTTTTCTTTTCAATTTCTTTAAACCTTTATAAGAGGCTGGTAAATCTTCAAGTATAGTTCCACATAATTTATGAATCGTATTTCTTATTTCTTTTCCAGATTCATAATGAGTCCCATTTACATCATCTTCTGACTTTATATTCTTCTTTTTTAGTTAAATTTCTTTAATAAAATCTTTTTTCATCTTCGGTAAGTTACTATATGTTTTTTCATATAATTCTTTTTTCTTGTTTGAATAGTAAAAAGTTTTAGCTAAAACTATTATTTTTTTCTTGGTTAACAATTAAGTACAATTAAATAACAGACATATCTAGATAATTTGTAATTAGATACATTTCTTATTGTATTAGAATCAATGTTGAACATATTATAAATTTGTTCTTGTGCAACAGGAAGTACAACATCACATCATTTATATATTATCTGTTTTTCAAATTCATTTAGCATATTATCAATTCATGGTAACAACATATCAAACTAATTCATACTCTCTTGCAATTATTCTATCATCAGAACAATATTTTATAACATATTCATTATCTTGCTTACAAATAATAATTCCTACTGTATCATTTTCTTCAATTGTTTTTATATTCTTATCAATGTAATTCATATAAGTCATAATTTGACCTGTATGTTCTTTCTTGAGTTCAGTTACTTTTAATTCTACTACTACATAACATTTATATTTGATATTATATAAAAGTAAATCTATGTAGTTATATCTATCATCAATCTTTATTTTGTATTCATTTTTTATAAAAGTAAATCCATTACCTAATTCTTCTAAAAAACTAGAAATATCTTCTAGTATTAATTTTTGTAATACTTTTTCTGATATTATTTCTTTATTCCAATTATTTCTTATTTGAATAGAACTTTTTACAAAGTCAACCACATTTGATTCTTCTTTTTTAATCATTTTATTTCTTGTATTCTCTGGCAATCTCCCATATTCATTAGATTTAATAATCTTTTCTAATTCTCTTTTAGAAAGATTTCTTTTGATAATTTGATTAATATAATAGTCTATCTCGTTATCATCATTTAAAGGAAAAAGAAGTCTATAATGTGACATTGTTAATTGTGCACCCAGTGGATGCATTTTTGAAATAAATATAACTTTCTTATATCAAATAGATATCTTACACTATATTTTTTACCAATTTCATTTGTTAATTTTTTTGAATATTCTGCAATTATCCACTCTCCGTAATTATTTCCTGCTGCTAGCAGAAGTTTACCTACATTATAATACTTTTGAATTTCATATTTATTTTTACTATAATCTTTTACTTTTTTATTTAATTCATTATCAATAAGTTCTTTCTTTATCTCATTATAATAATTCATGCCTTACTCCTTTCTATAAAGATAACTGTAAATTCCCAAGCCCCACTCTTTTAACATTCTGATAATATTTAATCTTTCTTTGTTCTAATAATTTTATAAGTGATAATTCCAAATCATTATAAGAATCAGAGTTAAAAATAACCTGTGATACTGAAAATTCTCTAACTAAATTATTTGCTTCTTTCATATGATCAGTATCATCATGTTATAACATGCGTTTATGTATATTAATTTAAGTAAAGAAAAAGAACTATTAAATTGATAATTATCAGTTATAATTTATGCAATACAGTTTCAACTCCGTTTTCTAAATGAGTAGAATAATATAAATCATCTGTAATATCATCTCCGGGCAATTCTTTTTTTCTATCTAAACCAGAAATATAAGATGGAGTATCTCATTCAAAAACACATTCATCTCCAAAACTATATAACTGTCTATCATTTTTCTCTGTTTTTGATAAATCATTTTTTAATGGTATTCCTGACATTAATTTTTCATAATTTTTTCTTTGTAATTCTTTGAAATATCCAAAAGATTATACCAACTATTTTGTTTAATAACTTTTATCAAATTAACATATGAAGTTATAGTCATATACTAAATCATAGCGTTCTGCATCTTTTAATTTTTCTCATACTTTGTAATGGCTTTTTCTGAAATATATTTTTTAAATGTTGTAGTATAGTTTTGCCATACTGTAGTTTTAACAGAATTATTTTCTAACTCTACTATTCTTTTGTTAACAAACTCAATAATATCTTCATCTATTTCAAGACTAAATATTATTTTATTAATTTTTTTATCATAAAATCATATCATATAATAATTTATCACACAAGTTCGTATTCTCTAACTGCAATTCTTTCATCTGAACAATATTCTATTACAAATCTATTTTCTCTTTTACATATTAATATTCCCATTGTATTATTATTAAATTGTTCTTTTACATTTTTATCTATGTAATTCATGTATTTTTGAACTTGTGATATGTATTCAACTTTAAAGTCTGTTGTTTTCAGTTCAATTACTACATAACAGTTAAATCTTATATTAAATAATAATAAATCAATGTAATGATTTCTATCACCTATTTTAATTTTGTATTCACTACCAATAAAAGCAAATGAATTACCGAGCTCTTTCATAAATGATTCTATATCTTCCAAAATTAATTTATGCAACGCTTTCTCAGTAACTACTTCTATATTATTCTTATTTCTTAATAATATAGGATTTGGCACAAGATCTTTTATTTCAATCTTATCATTAAGTATTAATTTATTTTTAGTTTCACTTGGTAATCTTTCATATTCTTTATTTTTAATTTTTTCTCTTAATTCTCTTTTAGATAAGCTATTGTTCTTAGCAACATTTATATAATATAACAATTCATTTTCATCTTTAATAGATAATAATTCAGAATAATGGCTCCAAGACAATTTGGTCGCCAGTGGCGACCGTTTTTCATCTTTAAATATTCTATAATATTGTCTAATACGTCTCAATGTTCTCTCATTATACTTTTTTCCAAACTCAACAGCCAGTCTAATTGAATAATCATTTAAAATATTATCTCCATACTTACTACCAGCTTCATCCAACAATTTACCAACCTCAAAATATGTAATAACTTTATGCCTTTCCTTTGAATAATCTTTTACTTTTGAATATATTTCATTATCAATTAATTTGTTTTTTATCTCATTATAATAATTCATACCTTACTCCTTTCTATGGACTACAAGTCCTGATTTTATATTTATTTTTCTTTAACTGAATCTCAATACTTCCATTAATATCAGTCCTATAAATTTTAGTATCTTTCAAAATATCTAATACTGAATCTTTAGGGTGACCATAGCGATTATCTTTACCAACACTAATCAAACTATATTTAGGGCTAATTTTACTAATAAACTCTTTACTAGAAGAAGTATTAGAACCATGATGCCCTACTTTTAAAAAATCTATATTCTGTAAATTATAATTAACTAAAATATCACTTTCTCTTTTTTTACTTGCATCTCCCATTAAAAGAAACTGAAAATTAAAATAAGAAAAATATAATACATTAGAGTTATCATTTTCATTATCGTATAATTTAGTATTCAAAAAAGATAACTGTAAATTCCCAAGTCCCACTTTTTTAACATTCTGATAATATTTAATCTTTCTTTGTTCTAATAATTTTATAAGTGATAATTCCAAATCATTATAAGAATCAGGGTTAAAAATAACCTGTGATACAGAAAAATCCCTAACTAAATTATTTGCTTCTTTCATATGATCAGTATCACCATGTGTAAGAATTAAATAATCTAATTTTCTAATGCCATATGATTTTAATAATGGAATCAATGTTTTTTCTGCAATAGTTTTAGTTTTTCTTATCTGCCACTTTTCTCTTTTATATTCAATTTTTCCACCTGTATCTACTAATAAAGTATGATTATTAGAGTGAATAAGTAAGCTATCTCCTTGTCCTACATCTATCATAATAAAAAAAGTCTGTGGAAACAAAAATAAATAAAAATACTGATAACTAAGTAATAAAACAATTCCTAAACTACCAATTTTTTTATAATCATACCGAAACAAAAGTAAAAAGAAATAGTAAAAAAGAATCCATACCAAATGTGGTTTTCTAAAAATCAATAAAAAAGAAAGATGATTACTAAAAAACAAAGATAAAGTTTCCATAAATTGGGTGAGAAATGAAAAAACACTATCAAGAAAAGGCAAAAGAAAAGTTAAAAAAGAAAGAGGAAATATTATAAATGATACCAATGGTACAAAAACAAAATTCAATAAAATACTAAAAAGATTCACTTGATAAAAATAAAAAATTGAAATTGGAAGACTAACTAAAAAACTAAAAAAAGATATTTGAAATAATCCTTTTAGGTAAGAATCTTGATTTAGTTTCTTTTGAAATAAAATTAGGTAAAAGCTAATAAGAAAAGAATATTCAAAGCCAACATCAAATAAAATATTAGGATTATTTATTACCAATAAACAAAAAGTAATCAAAAGTAGCTGCAAAGTAGAAATTTTTAAATCAAATATTTTATTTATGCTAATAAGAGAAAACAGTATAACTGCTCTACTAATAGATGGTGTATTTCCAGATAGAATCATATAAAAAAGTAAAAAAAGAATGACCGAAAGATATTGAATCAAAGTAGAAAAACGAATTTTTTTGAAAAGAAGTAATAACATTCCACTTAAAAAAGAAACATGCATTCCTGATATAGCTAATAAATGACTAACACCATTTTTTTGATAAGTAGCTAATATATCATCATCTATTTTACTCGTATCACCTAATAGAAAAGCCTGTAAATAACTACTGCTTTGGTATTTAGAAATATGATGATTTATTTTATTTTTTAACTGATATAATAAATTTTTACTAGAATCTATTTTTTGAATCATGATTATTTCTACTAAATAATAGATTTCTTTTCTTTCCAAATACTCTTTATAATTGAACAGGTTAAAAACACTATTTTTACTAGGTAAAACTAAATTACCTTCAAAATAAATAGTATCACCTAATGAATAAGTAACTAAAAAGGAATCTTTTTCTTCTTCAGTTAAAAAGAAGTAACTTCCAATTAGCTTTTCTTTTCCCATTATCTCTAATGATAACATTCCACCTGATACTTCTATATTCATAATTGTTCCTGTGAAAGTAGTTTCACTACCAATATATTTGCTAGAATGGGGACTTAGAAAAAAGTGAATACAAACTAAGAAAGTTATTGCTAGTAAAAGGAAACAAAACCATTTAGATGGTAATATTATCTTTAATTTTTTCAAACATTTTATCTCCAATACCTTTTACATTTTTAATTTCTTCAATTGTTTTAAACCCACCATTTTGATTACGATATTCTATAATTAAGTTAGCTTTACTCTCCCCTATTCCCGTTAAAGTTAATAATTCTTCTTTTGTGGCATGATTCAGTGATATTTTAGTATTAGTATTAGAACTACTACTAGTAGAATTATCTTCAATCACAATCTTTTCAGAAGTAACGCAGGCATTATTTTTAATAATAGTTTGATTCTCACACTTTTCTTCCTTTTTCTTTACTTCTTCCTTTATAGAACTAAAGCTTTTAACTTCATCTTTAGAATAAACAATAATTACCATTTCATCTTCTAAGACTTTACTTAAATTTAAAATAGAAGTATCTGCACTTTCTAAAGCACCACCTGAAGCTAAAATTGCATCTTGAACTCTACTGTTACAAGAAAGTTGATATAAGCCTGGTTGGTTTACTTGTCCTTTCACATCTACCATGACAGTACATTCTTGACTTGGGGTTTCTTCTTCTAATTTCTCATCTTTCGTATTTTCTTTTTCTAATTCTATTTTAGAATCCAAACTATTAGTTTCTTTAATATTTAGAAAATAAAGGAATCCACCTCCTAATAATAAGATTAAAATAGCCAAAGCTACTAGAACATAAAATTTATGCTCATTCAAAAATAATTTTATTTCATTTAATTTTTCCATAAAAAATAACCTCCTATAGAGATTATTTATAAAACTTTGAAATTTACTTCTTTTTTTCCAATTTTTTTAAATTTTTTTCTTTATAAAAGCAATTTTCTACATTAATTCGCTGTACAAAGGTAAGTGCAAACACCAAACACATAGCGAAACTTCCACCATAACTCATAAATGGTAGTGGCACTCCTGTCATTGGCATAATACCAAAAATACCACCTAAATTGACAAAAATATGTAAAATAATGTAGACAGCTACTCCCATACATATCAAAAATCCTCTTGTATTATGACTATCTCTTCCTATTTTTATAATTCTTCCAATTAATAGATAATATAAAAACAAAATAATAATACACCCAAGATAACCTAATTCTTCCATAATAATAGCAAAAATAAAATCGGTATGTGCTTCTGGTAAATATAAGTATTTCTGAGTACTATTTCCAAGACCAACTCCTAATAGTTTTCCATTATTAATCGCAATATAACCGTTACATACTTGGTTTCCTTTTCCATAGAATTTTTCAGTGCTACAAGGATTCGAAAAATCAAATCTTTCTTTTTGTCTTTCTGTTAATAGACTACTTCCACCACCAACTAAAACTAATGACATAATAACGATTCCACCCATAATAATCCATAAAACTTTATTCCTAATTTCTTTAGATATAGGTGCCATAAAGAAAATAGTAGCTACAATAATAGAATAAATAATAGTAGTACCCAAGTCTGGTTGTGCAAAAATAAGTCCAGCAATAACGACAGATATTAATATTGGATAAAGCACTGTTCCATATTTATTTAAATGTTCTTGATGTTTATCATAATAACACGATAACCAAATAATAATAATAATCTTTGCAAACTCACTAGGCTGAATCGAGAAAAAGCCTAAGTCAATCCAACTAATTGCTTTATTTTTTAAAGAGCCATACATTAATAACAGTGTTAAAGTAACCCCAATTGCATAAACGGCTAAGGTAGCAATAATATGATAACTTTTACTATAAAATTGAATTAAAAATAAACTAGCAATCAGACTAACTATTAAAAAAATAGACTGCTTTAAAAAATAACGATAAGGACTAGCAGAATATTTCATAAATGCCGTAATATTAGAGGCAGAAAAAATCATAATAAGTCCAAATACAAATAAAATAGCTGAAATTATCAAGAGTGGCTTATCTATATTTTTTAAAATTCGTTTCAGTTGCACTTTATCACCCCTATCTTTATAGGATTATCATAACACAAAATAAATTGTTTTAAAAGAAATATGCCAATAAATTAAAATACTAGACATTTATAATAACATTATTACCTTATTCGGAATATTTTATATTAGATAATAAAAAAGGAGGGAAAGTTATGTATAATTACGGAGGCTCTTTCGGTTCTAGCTGTGGTTGTGGCAGTTATTCTGCTCCAGCATATACTCCATATTATCCATACAGTGGATATACCAACAATAATTCCAACTATGCAATCGTATTAGTATTATTTATTCTATTAGTAATCGTGATTGGTTCTAGATTTACACGTTAATATTCTGTTAAAAGATAGGTAATCTATCTTTTTTCATGATATTTTTTTGTGGTTGTTAATTTTAGTAATCAGTTAAAATATGAAATTAAATCATGCAACACAAAACAAATAGAATTTAAATAATTAGTTTCGTATTTTTATCTAAAGGATTTTAGCCAAAAAAATTCAGAAGCTAGAAAAATATTTTTTCTTCACAAAAACTAGAAAAAGTGATAAAATACAGACAGATGAAAAGAAGTGGTGATAATTATGTTAAAAACAAAAGATATATTAGATGAAAAAGATAAACGATTACATCAAGTAAGTGCAGAAGTTACCTTTCCTCTTACTGATACAGATAAAAAAAATATTGATTTAATGGAAGAATATTTATTAAATAGTCAAATTGAAGAAAAAGCTAAAAAATATGACTTAAGACCTGGTATGGGTATGGCTGCCGTTCAAATAGGTGTATTAAAGCGTTATATCGTAATTGTTCAAGAAGTAGAAAAAGGATTTGATTCTTATATCGTTATAAATCCAAAAATTGTTTCAAACTCAGCAGAAATGATTTATGTTGAAGATGGTGAAGGCTGTTTAAGTGTTAACCGTGAATGTGAAGGAATTGTACCAAGATATGCTAGAGTTACTGTAGAAGGTTATGATATGGAAGGTAATAAAATCAAAATAAGAGCACGAGAAGAATTGGCAATTGCTTTCCAACATGAAATAGATCACCTAAATGGAATTTTATTTGTTGATAAAATAGACAGCAAAAATCCATATAAAAATATGGATAAATACCGACCAATATAATAAAGAAAACATTTATCATGCAAAGTAGCTATAAAGATTAGCTACTTTTTATTTTGCTAGTATTAAAAACAGAAACTAACTGGAAGTATAATTTTTACAGTTGTCCCCTCCCCTAATTTAGAAAAATATTTTATAAATCCTTGATGTAATTTAATAATTTCCTGAGACATACATACCCCAATTCCATTACCTTTAGACTTAGTGGTATAAAAAAGCTCTCCTATTTTATTTAAATCTTTTTTATCAATACCGTCACCATTATCTTGAATTAATATTTCAACTTTTTCATTATGGACATGTAAACTAATTTTAATTTTATTAGCATGAGCCTCATAAGCATTCTTAATCATATTTACAAAAACTTGTTTTAATCTGTCATAATCTCCATCTATTAAAATTTCATCATCAACATCTGTTAATTCTAAAGAAATATTTTGATTATTCAAAATAGTGTCCATAGTAGCTTTCGTATCTTCTAAAAGTAAAGATAAATCCATTAATTCTTTTTCAACCGTTAAACGCTTTAAATTTAAAAAGTCGTCCATGATTCTTAAAGCTCTAGTCATTTCACTGCGAACAATAGGAATATACTTATTTACCTTTTCTTTTTGATTAGTATCGATCATATCTAAATAACCTTTACAAACAGCAATTGGATTTTTTACTTCATGAGCAATTTGAAAAATTAAAGTATCATCATTCTTTTCAATTTCGAATTCTTTCAAATAAGTATATGAAAATTTTAACATTACATAAAAATATAAAAGTGAAAATACTAAACAACTAATTTCAAAATTATTATGTGAATAAGATACAAAGTAAACAAAACTAGTAAAAAAAGCTTTTATTAATAAAAACCAGGTAGAAACATCTTTCTTATTCATACTACTATCAATTAAAAAGTAACCTAAGTAAATAAAATAATAATAAAATGGTATCTTTAGACACATACTAAAAAAAATAACATTTACCATTGATAATAAAAAAGCATCTTTTCTTTTTTTTAGAAAATACCCTAAAAAACATGGTAAATCTAAAAAAATAAGAACTATTTTATAATTACTAAAGATAACGAAAATTGCCTGTATAAAAATTAAATACAATAGTACTAGAAACTTTTTACTTAGTTTTTTGCTTAGTTCTTTATGATTAGAAAAATATTGATACAACATACAACTACTAATAACTGTTAACAAAATTAATAAAACAGATTGAAAAAAATACATATAATAGCCTTCTTTCTGATACTATTATATGTATTTATATTGTCGATAAATGTCGAATTTTATCAAATAGCGACGATTTATGTTATTTTAAGTTGTCGATATACTTCTTAAGTTGTTTACTTTCAGAGCCTAAGATTATCTTTAATTGATTATCAATTTCCACAATTCCTTTAGCTCCAAGTTTTTGAATAGCTTCTTTATTTACTAAGCTAACATCTTTTAAAGTTACTTTAAATCTAGATAAACTAGTCTCAGTAGATAGAATATTATCTTTACCACCTAAGTATTCTACTAATTTATTAAGTTCTAAATGAGCATCTTTTTTCATTGACTTTAAAACCGCTAATAAAATTATTAAAAATACTACTAAAATAACTCCATACTGTATATAATCCATTTTTATCACCAATAACATTATATAATAGAAAATAGGAAAAGAAAAGCATTTTGTGACTAGAGATTTTTGTCTTTATGTTCCTCCTGAAATTTCAAAGTAAATTCTACCCCTGTTGCATTTAACTTGACTCTTTCTCCCAAAGTAAATTCTATGGGATGTGCATTTGCTTTACTATTTTACCTTTTTTCTAATCAATGATGAATTTTTTTCATTACTTTTTTAGAAGCATACTGAATAGAACGAATAATTCCATTTGTAAACAAACCTTTTAAAGTTTGTTTAGAGCTTTCTTTTTTATTTAATTCTGTAAAATAAGAAATTATTTTTTCTCTCACTACTTGTAGATCTTTTTCATTTTCCAAATATTCTAATAATCCACTTGGCAGAAGTGAAATATCTTTTATGATTTTTTCTCTAGCAATTTCAATCTTTTCATCTTTTAAGATTTTAAAATAAGGACACTCTTTTCCATAGATTTCATTTAAACTATCATAACTACCTTCCACAATATTTAAAACTTTACGTGGATTTTCTGCAAATTTCATTCTAGTATCACCTAGATATGATAACCCACAAATTCCAGTATAAACATCTATTAATTTATTACGATTCATTGGTAAAGTAAGAAGTGCTACTAATAATACTGCATTTCTATTTTTTTCATTAGCTACTTCTATTTCTTTTGAATCGATAATAGATAATATTCTTTTTTGAAATCTTCCAGGTAAATAAAAACTATTCCAAGTTTCTAAATATGATACTAAATCATTCTTTTCAATAGTACCATATTTATAAATACTTCCATCTTCTTTAATATTGCTTAAGTAAGTAATACCAGTTAATCCTTTTAATTTAGAAACACTAGCATATTTAAAAAATAATTTTCCAGTAAATGAATAATCCCTAGGATTTTTTTTCATGTTTTCTAAATGCCATTTTTTTAAATCATCTACTACCAAAATCAAATCTATTTGAGGTTTGTCTTTATCAGTATAACCACTTTGTTTAAAAACACCAGATCCATATCCATAAGCTGCTACCACCTTTGGCCTATTCATAACAAACTTTTTTATATTTTGTGTATTTTCCATTTTAAACTCCCTTTAATCTTCTCCTAAAAATAATACATACATATCTTTTTTAGATTTAAAACTCTGCAATAAATTGTAGGCATCACTAATATCGTTTACAATAAATAATTTTTCTTTATCATAACCACTTTCTTGTATTCCTTCAAAAACTAATCTAGATTTCTTTTCATCAACTAAAATAATGTAATCACTAATATCAGCTATTCTATTACCAAGCATATGATTAAATTCTTTTATATTCCCATCTATTTCATTAATTTCTTTCGTAACAACAACCTTTGTACCAGGCATCATTTTTAGTGTATCTAAGGCATCTTTTACGCCAATAGTAGAAACCGAAAAATCTTTCATTTGATACATATAACCATAATTTTTAAGTTCTAATCTTGTAGAAGTATTTTTTACTTTACTTACTCCTAGTTGTAAATCCTGAATAGAAATTCCGAGTTCTTTTCCTAACGCAATACCAGTTAATATGTTATAAATATTTAATTTACCTAATAATTTTGTCTCAAATTGATAAGACTTATCTTCATCTTTAAACTTAACTTCAAACTTAGTACCTTGATAATCATACTTAATATTAAGAGCTCTAATATCAGCATTTTCATTTTCAATTCCTATCCATATCTTTTTACATTTACTCTTAATTTGGTAAGAAGACTGTTTTTTATCATCTATATTTAAAATAGCTACTCCATCACTAGGTAAGTTATCTATTAATTCAAATTTAGTTTCTAAAATATTTTGAGGACTACCAAAAGTATCTAAATGATTTAGACCGATTCTAGTTAAAACACCATATTTTGGTTGGACCATATCACATAAAGATTTAATGTCGCCCATTCTAGAAGCACCCATTTCAGCAATAAATATATCATCAAATCTATCTAAGTAATTATTAATAGTAAGCATTAATCCATATTTAGTATTTAAATTTCTAGGGGTAGGTCTCGCAATATATTTTACATTTAAAATATCACTTAAAATATTTTTACAGGTAGTTTTACCATAGCTTCCCGTAATCCCTATTACTTTTAAATTTTTCATATCTTTTAATTTGTTTTTTGCTTTTATTGCGTAATAATTATACACAATTCTTTCAACCGGAATATTTATAATTTCGGCAACCACTACCATGAGATAACTAAAATAAGTAATAAAACCTTCAATCACTAATGTTAAATAAATATTTTTATCATCTACTAAATAAAAAATGATTGGTAACAGAAATAAAACTGCCAAAGTAAATAGTAATCGTTTTACTCTTTTTGTAATTACTAACTTTTTTTCATCCATATAAAGTTTATCGTTATTTAAAATTCTAGTTATTTCTAATAGATAAATAATGAATGAAATAATAACTAAATAGATAGATAAATCATTATCAAGAATATAAGCAAGAAGAAGAAAAATAAAACTTATAAAATCTAAAGATACAAAAATAGTTTTCCAGTTTTTAAAAACCCATTTCAGATAGCGATTATTTTCATTATACAGATTTTTCTGTAACATAGTTAGACTTCTTCTATTTTTAATTAGATTGAGTATTAAAATAAGTAAAAAACTAACTGTATAAATATTCATAACACTTATCACCCTTTCTATAGGAGAGTCAAAGTCTTTTATAAAAAGTTATGTAATATCTGAATTACTTGTGGTAAAGCTTCTAAATAGGCATAATGAGTTCTACCAGGTAATTCTACTAAACCACCATCTATTAATAAGGCTTCTAATTCTTTTGCTTCTTCAATTGGAGCTTCAGTATCTAAACTCCCCCATATTAATAAAGTAGGACACTGTATTTTTTTAGCACAACTAGTTAAATCTTCATTAATGACATTTACTAATGTTTCTCTCATAACAGGAGTTGCATTACGATAGTCTGTAGAACCTATATATTTTTTAGCATATTCTCCTAATTTATCCATAAAAGGCATTTTTTTAGCAAATTTCAAAAGACTCTCCTTCATAGATTTATGATTATGTCTAACACAAGGTGCACCAAATAATACTAGTTTAGAAACAGGATTGCGTGATGCGTAAACAATTGCTACTCTACCACCAAAAGAATGTCCCATTATGATAGGTTTATGAATATTAAGTTCATCAAGTAAAATTTCTAATACTTCTACATAATCGTAGATTGTCATACTATGATTTGGTTCACTACTTTCTCCAAAACCTGGAAAATCTAATATCGTAATGTGATAATCTTCTAAATGATCTCCTAATGGTTTCATCATTTCTATATTTTGACCCCAACCATGTAATAAAATAATATTTTCACCTTTATTATTTCCATATTGTGTATAGTTTATTTCCATATTTTTAATTGTTTTTTTCATTCATACCACTCCAAAAAAAGTATAACACTAAATAAAAAGTGATACAAATTAAAAGAACTATATTATGTAAAATATAGTCAATCGTTATTTAATATGTCATAAAATCTTTTCATCTTTAATTTATCATTACTAGAATCATAAAAAGTAATGCTTCCTTTTAGAGAATTGGTAAGAAGATTTTCATTTTCTAAAAGTTGCTTTAATCTTTTACTAACCCCTAAAGCACCATCGAAGAACAAAACATTGCCTAATACTTTCGTTATTTTATCTTGAATAAGAGGATAATGAGTACATCCTAATACTACAGCATCAATATCTTGATAGATACCTAAATGTTCTACTAAATAGGAATCAATTTTTGAATTATCTCCATCTTCAATTAATTTAGCTAGATTAGGGCATGGGAGTAATATAGTATTATGATTATCATATTGATGAAATAGATGTAAAAATTTGTCACTATGAATGGTTGCTGGTGTTGCCATTACTAACACTTTTTTATTACTAGCATAATCATGCGCTACTTTATAAGCAGGTTCAATTCCAATAATGATTAAATTAGAATACTTTTCTCTCATTTCACGAACTGTTAAAGCGGTAGCTGTATTACAGGCAAAGACAACTGCTTTACAGTTTTTAGAAAGAAAAAATTTCATAATTTCATCAACATATCCTAAAACTTCCTCTTTTGTTTTTTCACCATAGGGGTTATGAATGGAATCACTATAATATATATAATCTTCATTAGGAAGGAGTTTTAAAATTTCTTTTAAAACTGTAACTCCTCCTATTCCAGAATCCAAAATTCCTATTTTACCATTCATAGTATCAACTTCTTTCTAACTACATTCTATCATAACTTATGTAGAATACGAAAAAATAATGTAGTTTTAAGGAAAGGAAAAATTATGTACATATTTTTACGACTTCTAACAAAATATACATTCTTCTTTTATTAACTAGTTCTTCAGTCTTATTATACTTCTTAAGAAATTTAGGACTATTTATTAATTTAACATTTTTATATATTATTACTTCTATATAAATTTATCATTTCTTACGACTATATACTTTTTTCTTTTCTATTAAACCTTCTATTTCTTCTATAGATAAACCAGTATATTTAGCTATTAGCCCATAATCATCTGTATCTTGAAGCATATTTTTAGCTATTT
>UQOS01000020.1 GCA_900542735.1 uncultured Mycoplasmatota bacterium
ACATCTTTACTATCTCCGAATGTTTGATTTTCTGTAAAATGTTGATCTCCATCAAGTACTATCATATGTACTGGATACTTTTCTTCATTTGCTACGAAATAATAATATCCTGTTTTTAAATTATTGTCATTTATTATACTTAAAATGCTTTCTCCTTTTATTGTTACACTTTCTATGTATTTTTCTTTATCTTGTTCTATTATTTCTTTTAAATCATAGTATTGCCCATTTCGGATTTCTCCTATATTAAGAGTTCCGGTTCCTCCAGCTCCACCATATTTTTTTAATCCACCAATGTATAAAGTATTACCAAGCAACTCTTTATATCTTATATCTGTTATTATTCCCAATTGATCTATTTTGGTATTTTGATTTGTGAATATGTTAACTGATCCACCTCCTGATGCTCCACCATAAGATGAAGTATCAGCTCCTTTAGCACTTATTGTTCCATTATTTTCATACTCATTTGCATAGATTATTAACAATCCACCAGTTCCTCCAGCTGGATTTCCAACTCCATTTTCTCTTCCAATTCCAATTCCTCCAGAGCCTCCAACTGATGAAGCTGATGATCCTCTTGTATTACTTGCATATATTCCACCACTTCCTGGACCACCTGAATAACTTGTTCCAATTCCTCCAGTTCCTGAATATGAGCAAAGCCCTCCAGCTCCACCTGGGCTTGTTACGTATCCACTTCCGCCTCCACCAGTTTGTCGACCAGTTGCTGCTACCGCTGAATTTCCAGCTGTTGAATGATTACTATCACACGCTTTTGCTGATGCAGCTCCAGTTCCACCAACCGCTGGTACATATTCATATGTTCCATCAGAATTTTTCCATAAATATACATTCTGTCCTTCTGCTTTTGCTCCATGTGAATTATCTATTGTTCCATTATTCGTTAATTTGCCTGTTACATATATCGTGAATCCTTTTGGTCCTCCATATGATTCATCATAATATGGTCCTACAGTTACTCTACTATCTATCGTTAAATTTCCATTTACTTTTACGATTACCATATTCTGTGCATAATCATCTTTTGTCGCTACATCTTTACTATCTCCGAATGTTTGATTTTCTGTAAAATGTTGATCTCCATCAAGTACTATCATATGTACTGGATATATTTCATCATTCACTTGAATTTTATATTTTCCCGTTATGATTTCTTCACTGGATATTGCCTCTAATAAACTATTTGCTGTAATATCTGAAGTTTCGATTACTGTAATTTCCTTTTCTACCGTTGCTTTTTTACCAGTTCCTGTTGTTGATACACATTGAATTTTATGAGTTCCTAGTTTTAATTCACTTATATTAGTAATAACCGTATCCCCATCTTTACATTCTACCGTTACACCTGATGCTGTTTCCTTATAATAAGTAGGTACTTGTAAATCATAGCCCAGTTGAATTCTACTTGGTATATTTAATTCAATAACTGGTTCTTTTGCATCTATTTTAGTAATATCAAAACTGCTTGCACCTAAAACTATGTCATCTCTAGTTGTTCTTGCCATTATAATAGTTGGTTCAATTAATTTAACTGGTCCATCATATTCTAACCATGTTACTCCATTATTTATAGAATATTCATTTACATATTCATTAGAATAATAAGAAATCGTCACAATTTTTTCTGCTGTCCATTTAGAATCATTTATTTCTATCATTGGTGTATATTCTTCATATATTGTTTTTTCTGTTTGTAGACTAATTTCTCTCACATCTAGTGAACTGCTTCCTGATGATATTTCTACATAGTAAGCATTATCCACTACCTCTATCATAGATAATACTTTTACCATATTAGTCTTTGTTAATAGATTTTTGTCTTTATCATATAATCTTATCTCAGCATTATTTGCTACCGTTGTACCTGTGTATATTTTTATTTTTCTTCCATATAAATTTGGATTTAAAGTAAATAATCTTACCTGATTTTTTCCAATCGTTTCTTTATTAGTTAAATCATCATCATAGGTTACTGAGTTTACTGCATTACTTGGTACTTTTACTTCTCCTACTGTAATTACTTCCTGTCCTGTTTCTTTTCTTACACTTTTTGCTTCTATTTTGCCAGTCTTTATTGTAATCGGACCTGTATATTTTTTCCAGTCTCCTCCATCTATTCTATAATAATTTTCAATATCATCTTTTGTTGTATCATAAACAATATAACTTGGTTTTTCTTCTATCATTCCTAAATTTGTTAACATAGGATAACCATCACTTAAGGTAATAATAGGTTCTGAAATTTTATCCAAATCAAGCACATAAGTTCTTTCACTTACAATCGTTTCATTGGAAGCAGCATCTAATCCTTTTGCATATATTGTTAAACTTCCATCTTCATTTTTCAAATGATATAAATTTTCTGCTTCTAATAAAAATTCTCCTGTATAATCTTGATAAGTTCCATTTTCCCCTATTTTATATTGTTTGATTGTAGAATCACCATAATCAATATTTACCTTAGTCTTAGTTGTTTTTTTAGTTGCCACAATATTTATCACAACATTTGGTGCTTCTTTATCAATATTAGTTACTTCTACTTCTACTACACTTTCATTTCCTACTCTATCTACCGCATAAAAAGTATATACACCATTTTCTTCTATTGTAACGATACTAGAATTATCTATTTCAGTTCCATTTTTTTGAAAATAACTACTATTTTGACTTCCTTTTGCCCACTTTACTGTATCAACAAAATAATTGTCTTTAGCACTTACCATTAGATTTACTTTTTGTTTTGGATTTATCAAATCTCCATTTACTGTGATTACTGGAGCGACATCATCTATATTGGTAATTTTCTTACTAACTGTATCACTTTGTATCTCACTTTTGGTTTCACCTTTTGCATATATAATTGTTCCATTTTGTTTAACTTTAAATGATTTTGTATATTCAATCCAATCTGTTGCTATACCATTTGCATCTACTATTTTATAATATCTATTTGTAAGAATCTTATTATAATTAATGCTTACTGTTACTTCTTTTGCTTCTTCATCACTTGGTTCCACTATAATTTCTGGACTTTTTGGCTTAGTTTTATCCCATCTCATAAATAAATTTTCCATCAATTCACTAAATGGTACATTAATTAAATAATAATGATCAGTAAAAATCACATCATTTCCATTCTCATCTTTAACTTTAATACCATTATAACCATTCATATTAAATTGATTTTGATATTGAGGTTTAATTAATAGTATTCCCTTATCATCATAAGTTTTCCATACTCCATTAACTTGCCATTTGTATTCTCGTATTGTTGCACAAGATGGATAATTTAATTTAATAATATAGTAACTATCTTTATCTATTACGATATATTTGGGTAATGGTTGAATATTCGTTATATTTTCTGTTGCATCAGCAGTATATCCAAGTACATTTGAATTATAAGCATATATTTCCGAATTCTGATATATTTCAAATGGCTCCGTATAATATAATTTTGCTCCACCATCTATTTGATAATACTTTTGATCTGCATTTTTATCAAATGTTATACTTACTGTTACCATATTCGCAACACTACTTGGTTCATATGTAATTACTGGTGCCATAATTCCAGTAGTTAAAAAATCGATTCCTAGTGTTTTAGAACCATATCCATTAGTACTTGTTGCATATGCATATACTGTTGTATTTTGATTTACTACAAATGGTCCTGTATATTGCTTATAGTTAGTATCTCCTTGTAATTTATAATATTTTCCTACTGCATCTTTATCATAATCAATTGTTACTACTGTTTTATTTACTAATGTATTACTTGCTTCTGGATCAGTAAATATTTCTACATCTAACTTTTTAGTTGGAGTTGGAGATGTTACTGTTGTGATTACTCTTGAAACTACAGTTTGACCATTTTGGTTAATTCCTCTTGCATAGATTGTAGAACTCTTCTGTACTTTTATCTCTCCTGTATAATTTTGATAAATAACGCCATCAAAACTATACTCTAGTGTATTATAATTATCACCACTTATAGTAACAGTTACTTCCGTTTGCTTACTACTTAAATAATCTGGTGTTGCATCGATTCTTACATAAGGTTTATTTCCAACGATTATATTTTGTATCCATTTATAACTAGTATCTGATACCTTTCCATCACTTTTTCTTACATAATAAGCTTTTATTAATTCATTTTTTCCTACAGTAAATTCTCCAGTATATACTTTATAGCTTCCACTACTTCCTTCTTGAACATAAATAACATCTGCTTCTTCTTGTGGCTCTATACTTACTTTAACATTTTCGGCTTTAGTATCACTTGGTGTTACTTTTATATTTGGTCCTATTAAATATTCACTTGGTTTTGTATTCGTACTAGGAATTGTTGTATAAACTCCATCATTCTTCTTAGATGGTAAATAATCAAATGTTCCTGTACTTCCACCTTCTGATGTTCCCGTTCCAGTATATCCTGAATTTATCTTTTGGTTCCATTCTTCTTCATCATTAGCTAATAGTTCGCTTATAAATACACTATCTGTTCCCTTTACTTTTTTACTGTATAAATACTCGCCGTCACTATTATACACTTTTTCCTCTTTAACTACTCTTGCCTCTATTAAAGTATTTACTCCTACTTCAAATTCTCCTGTATAATCTTGCCAGTTCCCTGAAGAAACTCGGTACTCCTTTACTTCAGCATCTTTATCATAATATATTTTTACTTTTGTTTTTTCGTTATTTTTAATGGTATACTTATCAGGTTCTATATCTACTGCTGCTTTTCCACTTGGTGCAATAACATAAGTTTCTCCCAATAAGTCATATCTAATATATACATCTTTTACATCATCTAATTTTACTAAAATTGGGCCAGTGTAATCTTGCCATCCTGTATTTTCATATCCGTCTCTAATTTCTCCCTCTTTTCCTATTCTCCACTGCCAATTGATAGAATTATCCGGATAATATAAATTTAATCTTATCCATCCATCCCATTCTTCATCTAATCCTTCTGCTACTTCTACTTTAATTTTTTTCGTTACTCTTACATTAATACCATTATTTCCATAAGCTGTACATTCTATATTATGTTCTCCTATTCCTAAACTACTAGTATCTGTCATTTCAATATTATCTACTAAACATTTTACTGTTCCACCGGTTGGTCCAAACTCATAATAGCTAGGCAAATCATATTTGCTACCATAAATAAAATTAGATGGGACTTTGTCTAGGTTGATTATAGGTATTACTAAATCTTTTTCATCATCTGGTGCTGGTGTAGTTGTAGGACTTGGTGTAGTACTACTACCTCCATTTCCATTATCAGTAGGAAGTGGACTTTCTGTTGGATTAGGAGAATCAGTAGGGTTAGGAGTTATTTCGTTATCATTTTCTTTTGTTTTTACTTGCATACTTAATACTGTGATATTTCCAACTTTATCTACTACTTTTACATATATTGTATATTCTTTTCCTATTTCTAAATTACTATAAGTATAAGTAGATTTTCCTTTTTCATAAGTACTACCATCTATACTATAATAATATCCTTCTATTCCACTATGTTCATCTTTTGCACTTACTTCTACTTGTATAGAATTTGTAGTAATTTTTTTCTCTACTACATTAGTAATAACTGGATTTTGATTATCTATAAATACTACTTCTGTATTAGATAAATTTCCCTTATTTCCTTTTTTATCAACTGCTCTAAAAGTAACATAGTATTTCCCTGTTAGACTTATTTTTACATTTTTTGTTTCTGTCTTTTTGAAATTGCATTTCTTAGTACTTTTATTTTCACTAATACAGTATTCGTAATAATCTAAGCCATTCTTTGTATAAGCATCTTTTACTACTTTAATAATACTTTCTTTTTTCCAATCATTACTTCCACCATCTATAACTGGTGATGTTGGTTTATCTAACTTAAATGTTTCTATAATTTGATTTTCTATATTTTCATAAATATCTTTTCCAAAAGTAACACTAATACCAAAGATACAAATTAAAAGTAGTAAAAGTAATATGATTAGATACTTTCTCTTAGAATCATTTTCTTTTTCATTTTTTGTATGTAAATTATCTTTCTTTTTATCTTCTTTTTCTATCTTTTTCATATATTTTCTCCTACCCTTTATTATTTACTATTTTCTATTAAAATTATAGTGCATTTTGAACTATCGGTCAATAAAATAAAAAAATATAATCTCATAATAAAGATTATATTTTTTAATTCTATAATTCACCTAAATAAGTAATTTTGGCATAACCATTTCCTTGTTTTGCATAATTACTAATAGCTTCTTCTGACACATTAGTGGTTGAGATAGTTTTAGTAGATTCTTCAGTGGATTCCTCACAATTATAACAGTACATAACTTTATCAGTTAAAAGTGAATTTCCTATATAGGAAGAACCTCCACCACCGCCTGCAAACATGCCACTGCCTCCGCCATATAAACCAGCTCCGCCACCAGTTGAATTTGTATACCCACCTGTTCTAGAAGTAAATCCTCCTAAGCCAAAATTACCATTAGCCGCACCAATTTCATTATTATCAGTTCCACCAACACCACCAGCTATCTGACTACCTCCTGTTGATAGAATATAAGTAAAGGCTGAATATGCTTTACTAGAATTATCGACATATCCACCAGCAGAGCCACCAAAAGAATGAGTATTATCAGAAGAGATACAATATCTCCAAAGGGATCCACCACCGCCTGCTGCTACAATTAAAATATTATCTATTTTAGTTTCAAAACTAGATAATAATCCCGAAGCTAAAGAAATATGAGTTGCTCCACCACCTGAACCTGCAGCATTAGAACAACTAGAAGCAATAACATAAGCATTTCCACCACCATTATAACCACCGAGCAAAATACCATTAGTACTAGAATTAGAACTTAATCCTTTTCCACCAACATTTATATATAATTTATCTCCTTTGTTCAATTCAAGTATTCCAGTAGAATAAACTTTCTTTTTTATTTCACAACAATATTAACAATTTTTCCCTTAATAACTATTATCTTAACGATTTCTTTTCCTTCAATATGTTTCTTAACATTATCTTCACTAAGTGCTTTTTCTTTGATAATATCATCAGTATCATCGATATGTACCAAAATAGTAGCTCTTACCTTGCCATTAACTTGTACCGCAATTTCTTTTTCACTATCAACTAGTTTATCTTCTTCATAACTAGGCCAACTAGATTCACAAATAGCATTACCTAATTGATATTCTTCATTTAATTCTTCAGTAATATGAGGAGCAATTGGATTTAATAAGGTTAAATAAGTACGATAATCCTTCTTAGAAATAGAATCCATTTTTTCCATCTTGTTTAGTAAAATCATCAAAGAAGAAACAGCAGTATTAAATTTAAGAGCATCAATATCTTCGGTAACCTTTTTAATCGTTTTATGAATATCTTTTTCAAGTTCACTAGAATATTCTAAACTATCATTTACTTTTTCACCTAAACGAACAACTCTATCTAAGTATCTCTTGCAACCATTTAAGCCTTGTTCACTCCAAGTAGCTTCTTTTTCATAATCACCAATAAACATTTCATAAGTACGCAAAGTATCAGCACCATATTCAGCTACAATATCATCTGGATTAATAACATTACCAAGACTCTTACTCATCTTAACTCCGCCTTCACCCAAAATCATACCATGACTAGCACGAACTTTAAATGGTTCTTTATTAGGAACTAAGCCAATATTATATAAAAATTGATTCCAAAATCTTGCATAAAGTAAATGACGAGTTGCGTGTTCCATACCGCCATTGTACCAATCAACTTTTCCCCAATATTCAAGAGCTTCACGAGAAGCAAACTCTTTATCATTATGAGGATCCATATAGCGTAACCAATACCAACTAGAACCAGCCCAATTTGGCATAGTGTCAGTTTCTCTTTTAGCAGGTTTTCCACAATGAGGACAAGTAGTATTTACAAATTCATCTATTCTAGCAAGTGGACTTTCTCCATCATCTGTAGGTTCATATTCAGCAACATTAGGTAAAAGCACCGGTAAATCTTCATCAGGTACAGCTACCCAACCACAATCATCACAATAAATAAGAGGAATAGGTTCACCCCAGAATCTTTGACGCGTAAAAATCCAATCTTGAAGTTTATAATTTGTTTTCTTTCTTCCAATACCTTTTTCTTCTAAATAACTAATCATTTTAGAAATAGCTTCTTCTTTATGTAAGCCATCTAAAACATCTGAATTAATATGAATTCCATCTCCAACCATAGCAGTTTCATTAACCGTATATTCAAATGATTTTTTATGAAGTTCATCAACTATTTCCTTTTGAATAATATCTTTAGAAACCCATTCAACTTTGAATTTTTCATCATCATCTAAATTTTGACTAACCGTTTTATCACTATTTAATGTAAATAAGAATGGAGTTGCTTGAATATTAAAATATTTATCTTTATTATAAGCATAATAATGATGATTAATTTTAAAAGAAGTTTTTACTAAAGAAATATCTGTATAGCCAGTTTCTTCAGCTATTTCACGAATAGCGCATTCTAAACTAGATTCATTTTCTTTAATCGTTCCACCTACAAATAATCTACCACCATTGTTACCCCAATTAATCGTTAAATACTTATCTTGTTTTTCATCATAAACGATAGCGACAATAGAATTTTTCTTACTCTCATCACTATGTGGAGTACCAGTTTCTTCTTCCAAAACTTGAATAATATCAATTCCAAACTTCTTTGCAAAATCATAATCTCTAGTATCATGTGCTGGAACAGCCATAATAGCTCCTGTTCCATAATTCATCATAACATAGTCAGATATATAAATAGGAATTTCCTTATTATTAATCGGATTAATAGCACTAAGACCCTCTAATTTAATACCCGTTTTATCTTTTACTAACTGCGTTCTTTCAAATTCTGTTTTCTTATTTGTCTGTTCACGGTAATCAATAACTTCGTTCATATTTTTAATTAAACCACTATACAAATCAACATATGGGTGTTCTGGTGCGATTACCATAAAAGTTACTCCATATAAAGTATCAGGACGAGTAGTATAAACAGTAAGTTTTTCATTTACCTGTTTTAATTTAAAATCAACCTCTGCTCCAGTAGATTTTCCAATCCAATTAATTTGCGCTACTTTCGTTCTTTCTTGGAAGTCAGTATCATTTAATCCATCAATTAAATCTTCAGCATAATCACTCATTCTAAGCATCCACTGTTCTTTTTCTTTTTGCACAACCTGTGTTCCACATCTTTCACAGACACCACCGCTAGAATCTTCATTTGATAAACCCATTTTACATTTAGGACACCAATTTATATTTTTCTTAGCCTTATAAGCCATACCATGTTTAAAAAACTGTAAGAATTGCCATTGTGTCCATTTATAATATTCAGGATCAGTTGTTGCAAACTCTCTAGACCAGTCAAAAGAAATACCAAGTTTTTCAATCTGACTCTTAAAAGTCTTAATATTTTCTTTAACAGCTATACTAGGGTGAATATGATTCTTAATAGCATACTGTTCTGCAGGAGCTCCAAAAGCATCCCAACCCATAGGAAATAAAACATTATAACCCATTAATCTTTTCTTTCTAGCTAATGTATCAAGAGCAGTATAACTTCTAACATGACCTACATGAAGTCCTGCTCCACTTGGGTAAGGAAACTCTACTAAGTAATAATATTTTTCCTTACTCTTATCAATATGTGCTTCAAAAGTATGATGATTTTTCCAATACTCTTGCCATTTCTTTTCTATGTTCTGTATTTTATCCATAATTATTCTCCTCTTTTCTTTTTTCCATTTTTACTTTTTTGCTTCTTCTTTTTACTGTTCTTTTTCTTATCTTTCTTTTCTCTTTTTTCTAAATATTTCTTTTCTTTCTCTAATTCTTTACTATTATCTTTTATCTCTTTCTTTTGATAAAATTTACCCAAAAGCATAAAGCTAATTACCATAACTGGTACCACTATCACAAATCCAAATAAAATTTGCCAAATAGAGCCGTCAATATTTGCAACCATAGTAGCAACTAATGCGATATCAAAACTAGTAACCATTCCCACAATCCTAACAAATCTCTGATAACTAAATAACTTGGTATCTAGTTTATAAAGAGCTATTAAATATTGAGCTTCACTTGGTACTTTATAATCGCGTTTTGTTTTTCTAATAAATAAAAAATAATAAATAATATAAATGAAAACAAAACTAAATAAAAACCAACTAATATATTCCATAAGATCTCCTTTCAAAAAAAAGCGACTATTCTTCCATAAGGACGAATAATCGCGGTACCACCTTAATTTATAGCATAACACTATACACTCTTAATCGATAAAGGAATTACCCTAACAGCTCCAAAAGCAAGTTCATAAAATATTATTATCTATTTTCACCAACCATAGACTCGCTACCAATAACCATTTTATTACTACTCTTTCATCAACGCCAAATTACCATTATTATATCATAGGTATGTAAAAATGTTACATTTTTTTAAATAGTTTTTTAGTTTTTTCGGTATAATCAATTTCACTACCAATACTATTATCAAAGTGAATATGAGAAACATCTTCTTCTAAAGTAGCATTTAAACTTTCTTGGTATAAACGATCAACTTGATCTACCCTTTTAAAAAGCATATCATAAAAATCAGTTGAGAATTCTCCATTTGGTGTATAACTACCTAATTTAGTAGATAATTCTTCTTTACGATTCTTTTTAGCTTCTATACGTTTTAAAATAGACATACGTTTTGATTTTAAGAAAGTAAAATTATCTCTTCCTGATATCCCGAAGCAAGGAATCTTTTTATTTATTTTTTTTACATTTTGATAAGCATTTTTTAAAAGCACTCCACAAGATATAAAAGCTGTAGTTAAAATAACGCCTCCAATTAATAGTAAATCTATATTAACCATTGATACAATAAGTAATACAGCTCCTAAATAAAGAAGTATATCTTTACAGCCTTTTTTAACATCTAAAAATCTTGCGATAACTCTATATTTATTCTCTACTTCATTACTAGCTTCTTCTAAATTATTAATTTCACTATCTAACTCTTTTAACTCATTAAATTCATCTTTCAAATTTTGATAATACTTTTTTATACTAACATCATCATTTTGCATATACATTTCTCCTTAAATAGTGAAAAATATTATACTAAATGGTGCCAATATATTCAAGTAGTTTTAAGAAAAGTTTAATATATTCGCTACCTAAATTATATTTTTTAAGTTTACGAATCTCAATTCTCTTTCTCTTAATTGGTAACTCACTAAACATAATAGAAGAAATCTTTTCTTTTAAGACTGTATTAATTGGTAAATCTAATAAAATACTATCTATATCATCATTAATAAGTCGTATCGCATCTATCTCAATATCTCTACCCTTACAGTTTAAAGTAAATTGTCCAATAGATGGAACATGTTCTATTTCTACCACAAAATCAGTATCATCAACATAACTAACTGTTTTAACCTGTGTTTCATTAAAATAAGCAATTACATTATCTGCTTTCTTGGTATTTCTAAAGCGTATTTTATAATTACGATAATCACTTACTACCCCTCTATTACCTTCTAATGTACGAATAATAACTGTATAATTACTAGGTAAATAGTTATAATCAATTTGTGTAATTAAATGATTACTTTCTAAATCATCTTTATCTTCATATAAATTATAGGTATTACTTTCTCCTGGAAATACCTGTATTTCTAAAGAATCAGGATTACCTGTAAAATTACCATCATCTGTATTCATTAAAGGAATAATAGCTCCTCTTTTCACAAACACTGGGTAATCTTCATCTCTAAAGAAAGAAATATACTCTTTATTACCTGGAAACTTCTTACCAGTTTTAAAATCATACCAAATACCTTCTGGTATAAAGAATTTATGAATAGTACGATTAATAAGTTTATCTTTTTCTGTAAGAATTGGACTAATTAACATATTACCAAAGTAATATTCATTTTTATAATTTTTATCATCATATATCCAAGGGTATTCATAATATAAAGGTTTTAAAAATAATCTACCATCTTTATGATAATAATAACCCTCTGTATATAAATAAGGAATTAAACGGTGTCTTAATACTAAATAGTTATCAATTACTTCCAAAGTTCTAGCATTCCATCTCCAAGGCTCCTTACGATAATATCTACCACGAGGAGCATGAAATCTTAAAATAGGACTAAAAGTAGCTAACTCAATAGAACGAACATATAATTCTTCATCTTCAATTCCACCATAGTTTCCACCAACATCATTACTAATCCAGTTAACACCAATATTACTAGCTCTTTGATTAATAGTAGGTATTTTTCTTAACATTTCCCAACCTACTAAAGTTTTACCTGTATAAGTAATAGGATAACGATGTGTAGCAATTAAACCATTACGTGCTAAAATAAGGTTACGATTACCACTATTCGTATATTGACTATTATATAAAGACTGATTAAAGAACCAAAGTTTACTACTATTTAAATTTTCCATTTTAATATCATTCCAAATAAAATCTACACCAAGATTAATAAGAGGAGACACCATAAAACGATAAATTCCATCTAATAAGATAGGATTTAAAGGATCAAACGCAATAATTTTATTATCCGTAATTTTAAAGTAAGAAGCAATATCTAAATAATGATCTTCATAAGAATAAATACCTCTTGTTGGATCAAGTTGTACTCCTACATGAATATTCTTTTGATGTACCTGTTCTAAAAATGCTTTAACATTAGGAAATAATTCTTTATTAAAAGAATAACCAGTGGTAGTAATAGTACCATCTTCTAATTTAGTTTTATGCCAAGCATAATCTAGTAATAAAATAGAAAGTGGTATTTTTCTTTTTTCAAAATGAGTAATAACATTCATTAAATCTTCTTCTGTATACTCTAAATCACGACACCACCAGTTACCAAGTGAATATCTTGGTACCATAGCTGGCATTCCTGTTAACATAAAATATTCTTTTAAGGCTTCCGTAAAATCATTTCCATAAACAAATAAATAAATATCGATTCCTTTTCCATCTTTAGAAACTAAGTTTCTATTATCATCATAAATTAAATGATTACTATCATCAATGGAAGCAAAACCATCAATAGAATAAAGACCATTTCTAAACTTACTATCTTCATTAGAACCATCTAAAGCAATAAATTCTCCCTTATAGTTTTTAACTTCAGGATGATGATAATACCAAGAACGATCTGTTCCATTTAAATCAACTTTTAAATTAGCCATAGGCATTAATTTTCCACCATCAAAACTTCTTTCTTTAGTATAAGAAAGCGTAAAGTATTTGGTTTTTACTACTAAATAACGACTATCTTGTGTTACTTGAAAATCGGCTTTCGGAAAATTTCTAAATTGAACTAGTTGCGTTTCATTATCATAAAAAATACCCTCTGGATGATATTCAAGTCTTAAAAGCATATCTGATAAAATACTAATTCTATAATGATTTCCTCGAATCACCATACTATTATCTGTTATAAGTGGGTTAGTATTAACTGTCTTTATATCGTTAACACTATCGTTTACTATTTCTTGTTTTCCTAATAATTCATTATTCATATCATCACCCTATTATTCATTTTACATTCTAATAATACCACAGAAAAGTTGAAAAAAAAAGTCTATAACCGAAAGTTATAAACTTAAACTTTTATCTGCAAAAGAAGAAATCAAATCATAAAGAGGATGATTCTCAAGCTGTTCTAAAATAGTATTGAAATCTTCTTCAGTAATATCAGAAATAGAGGTACTATTAGTATAGTTGATATCTTCTATTTTTTCATTAAAATAATAAGTAAAATTAATCTTACTAGTAAAAACTGTCTCTTTATTTAAAAGTAAATTAATATCATAATCATAACTAAAACTATTATCTTTAATATCTTCCTTTAAAGTAAGACTAAATTGATAACTATCTTCATTATCATGATAAAAAACGGTAATCGTATTATTCTTAATATTTCCTGTAAAATCATATTTCTTATCACTATTTATAAATCCTTCAAAATCATATTGGTTTTTATTTTTAGAAATATTGATAAATAATACTACTGTATCTTCTTTTTTAACTTCCAATATATCTTTATCATCTTTTTGATATTTTAATACTACTTTATTAGTAACATCTTCTAATTCATAGGAAACAATTTGATTAAATCCATAATAATATACTCGGTAATTATATAAAACTGTTTTATTATCTTTTCCGATTTGAGTAAGAAGCTGATTACATTTTTCATCTAATTCTTCTTTAGATAACTTTAAGTAAGAACTAACATTATTATATAAAGAAGTATCTGTTTGCACAGAATGAATAAAACTAGCTAAAATATCATAAACAGTTTTATTCGTAATTTGATAAGTAAGTTTATTTACTTTTTTACTTTTACCATGATAAGTAATATTTACTTTTTGAGAAGTAATACTGTCATTATCTATATAATCAGTTACAGACTCTTTTAATAAAGATAATAATTTATCAGAGTCACTACTACTTAAACTAGATAATAAAGAATAATAATTAAAAGCTGTATAATAATAACTTGGCGTAATATTTTCAATAAAGAAATAAAGATTTTTTTGATAAAGTGACATATCTAAATCTAATATTTTCTCATTTTCTTTAGAAACAGTAAAATCTAATCTAGACTTTTTATCTCCTTTATTTTCTAAATAATCTAATAAAAGTGTAGAAGTAGAATCTTGATAATTAGTATTCATATTTAAACGAATTCCAACATTATTAGAAGATGAAATCTTATCTAGTAACAAACTATCACTATCTAAAGTTTGATTAAAACAACTAGAAAGATTAGAAATACTTTGTAGCATTACTACTTTATCACTAGAAACTAAAGTAAATCCAAATACAAGTAAACCAATTGATAGAAAAGAAAGTAAACAAGCAAATAATGTTACCTTACGATTCTGTTTTTTATTTTGTTCCTGATCCATATTACCACCACCCATTATAAATTATATAATTAACGAAGATTAAAAGCAATTAATTTCTAAATATGATAAAATAATAATTACAGGAAGTGATTATATGCAAAACCCATTTCAATATACAGATAATAATAAAAGATATCACACACTAGATTATTTTTATAAGAATAAATTTGGTAAAAAAGTATGTAAAATTAGTTTAAATGCTGGTTTTACTTGTCCGAACAAGGATGGCACCAAAGGGTATGGTGGCTGTATTTATTGTTCAAAACTTGGTAGTGGCGACTTTGCTGGTAATAAAGAAAAAGATTTAATTACTCAGTTTAATGAAGTAAAGGAAATCATGAAAAAGAAATGGCCTGACGCTCTTTACATCGGATATTTCCAAGCAAACACCAACACCTATGCTAAAACTGAAGTATTAAAGCAGAAATACGAACCAATTTTGGAACTAAAAAATGTTATTGGGTTAAATATAGCTACGCGCCCTGATGCCATAACTGAAGATTGCCTAGACTACTTGGAAGAATTATCAACTAGAACTTATTTGACAGTGGAATTAGGACTACAAACCATTCATGAAAAAACCACAAAACTAATTAACCGTGGACATGACTTAGAATGTTTTACTAACATGGTAAAAGAGTTAAGAAAAAGAAATATTAATGTAGTAGTACATATCATTAACGGTCTTCCTTATGAAACAAAAGAAATGATGCTAGAAACAGTTGAATATTTAAATAAATTAGATATACAAGGAATTAAGATTCATATGTTACATATTATTAAAGATACTAGATTAGCTAATTTATATAACCAAGAAAAATTTCATATCTTAACAAAAGAAGAATATATTGATATTGTGATAGAACAGTTAGAAAGACTAAGGCCTGAAATCATTATAAATCGTATTACTGGTGACCCAGTAAAAGAAGATTTGATAGAACCAACTTGGCTCTTAAAAAAGTTTTGTGTTCTAAATGATATTGATAAAGAAATGGTAAAAAGAAACTCTTACCAAGGAAAACTAATAAGTTAGGGGGTAAAAGGTGGCATCTAGAAAACTAAAAAGAAAAATATGGGTATTATCACTTGCTACCACAATGATTAGTATTGGTATCATGATGTATATTCCTACCCTATATTTTCAAGTATTACCTATTTTAATACCATCAAGTATTATTACTTTAATTATGCCAACCTATTTTCTAGAACCAAACAAATCGACAAACAAAGAAAATGAAACTAAAAATACCAATAATACCATATCAGAAAATTCTATTAAGATAAAAAAAGAAAAACAAATAGAAAAATCAAAAGATATAATTGATGAAATTTCAGAAGATAAAACACTATCTTTAAAAGAAAAAAAAGAAATGCTTCAAATATTAAGACAAGAAGAAATAAATAATAATACCAAAACAAAACCAAAACAAAATTTAAAAACATAAACGATAATTTTTATAGTTATTGTTTATGTTTTTTTATAATTGAAACAAAAAATATTATCAGTAAGCTAAAATAAAATAATAATGGTTATTTATATATTTCACCATTTACAGTATTATTTTTTAAGAACAAAATAGGCATAATATTCTTCATAAGTAATATTGTTTTCATAGATATAAGTAGCTACATCAACACCAACATAACGATAATGCCAAGGTTCATACCCATAACCAGTAATATACTCTTTTCCCTTAGGATATCTTAAAATAAAACCATATAAATGAGCATTATTCTTCATCCAAGTAAATTCAGGACTACTTTCAAATTTACCAAGAGAGTATTCATTTTTAACACCAACATCTAAAGCAAGTCCTGTTTGATGCTCAGAATGCCCTGGTCTTGCACTCCATTTATCAGCCCAAGTAAACCCATTACTATTTTTATAATTATTATATAAGCCACTCTGAGTATTATAACTACGATAAGCTGAATTATTTCTAATATGATACCCTTCTTTTTCACCAGCATCCACTAACTTTTGAAAAGCTGCATAAGCTTCTTTATTTAACTTACTACCATTTTTATTATCATAAGCCTTATCCATAGTAACAAGTTCCCCATAATAGTAATCATTATCTAATTGATAATATTTATTAACAATTATCAAATTACCCTTAGAAGTATCAGATTTTTGAATATTCGTATAAAAATCATAATCTAAATTACTATTTACATTAGTAATAATAGTATTAATACCATCACTATCATATTTCATATAACGCTCTAACCTAGATTTTAAAAAATATTTGCTTCTTACAATATCAACTAACTTTTGGGAATATTCATAAGTAATATCATTATTTACTAAATAGATAACATCATCGATAGAATAATCAGACTGAATATTTTGAATATAAGAAATATAACGAGCTAAATAATCACTTTTAAAACCATTAGCATTAATTAAATCTACTAAGTAAGACAAATAAGAATAGTTAGATAATTCAGTTATTTGATTACTAGTAAGCTTACTTCTAATAGTTCCAATTTCAGTATCTTGATAACCAATTTCTTTTAATATATTTTTCCTATTACCTTTAATAATTCCAAAATAAATTAAAAATACGAATACAATAGGTATTAATATAGCCACTAAAATACGATTCCAACGAACTTTATAACTTTTATGCTTCATAGTAACATCTCCTACTTCTATTATACAGAAAAAAAGACTAAGTAAAACCACTTAATCTTAATGTTTCTGTAAATTTATGACTATTTTTTTATTTTTTCTAAAGATTCACTAATTACTGTTCCCGCAGTTACTAAATTTTGTAAGTCACTTGGTACAATAATCTTAGTAGATTGACCATTAGCTACTTCTACCATAGCATCATAACTCTTTAGTTTAAGTACAGCATCATCTGCTTTAGCATCTTTTAAAAGTTTTAATGATTCTGCTTTTGCTTCTGATACTTTTAATATAGCTTGAGCTTCACCTTCTGCTTCACGAATATGAGTTTCTCTTTTGGCATCAGCTCTTAAGATAGCACTTTCTTTTTCACCTTCAGCAATTAAGATAGCAGCTTTCTTTTCTCCTTCTGCTTGAAGAATCTTTTCACGTCTTTCACGTTCTGCTCTCATTTGTTTTTCCATAGCTTCTTGAATATCTCTAGGTGGAATAATATTTTTAACTTCAACACGATTTACTTTAATTCCCCAAGGATCTGTTGCCTCATCAAGAATAGAACGCATTTTAGAATTAATAATATCACGACTTGTCAAAGTTTGATCAAGTTCAAGTTCTCCGATAATATTACGAAGTGTAGTTGCTGTTAAATTTTCAATAGCATTTACTGGATTTTCAACTCCATAAGTATAAAGTTTAGGATCCGTTATTTGAAAATAAACAACAGTATCAATTTGCATTGTAACATTATCTTTTGTAATAACTGGTTGTGGTGCAAAATCTTTCACAATTTCCTTTAAAGTTACATCACTTGCTACTCTATCGATAAAAGGAATTACATAATGTACTCCCGTTTGAAGTGTAGCATGATAACTACCGAGTCTTTCAACAACCTTAGCTCTTGATTGAGGTATAATTTTAATTCCACAAACAATAAGCACTAAAATAATAATTAGAATAATCCATCCCATGTTAATCTTCCTCCTTTACTTCTTTAACATTTAGTTTTACTCCATCTATAGAAAGTATTTCTACTTTACTACCAACCTTAATTTTATGATTAGAAACAGCACTCCATCTCTTTCCATCTACTTTTACTTCACCAGGTTCTAACTTATTGACTTCTTCTGTAACAACTCCAATTTGTCCTATAACACGATCCAAATTAGTAGCTATTACTTTATTACCTCGTAACTTTTTAACAAAATCTTTAGTAAGTAATAAACTAATAAAACTAACACCAACAAATGTAGCTATTTGCCATGTCGTATTATTAACAAATAAACTTAAAATAAAAGCAAATAAAGCACCAAGGGCAAACCAAATAGATACCAAATTAACAGTAGTTAACTCTAAACAAATTAAAACAATAAACACTATCATCCAAGTTAAACTCATAAACTTCACTTCCTAATACCATTATACTATAAGGAAAAAGAAAATACTACAAATACTAAAGCATGTTTTTTCTTTTTAAATAAATTGCTACCAAAAGTGATAAAAATAATGAAAGAACAATTAATAGAAAAAAAGCATAAGGGTGAGTAGCCATATCACCTAATGGAACATTCATACCCATAAAAGAAGCTACCATAGTAGGAATAGAAAACACTATCGTAATACCAGCTAAAAATTTCATCATATTATTAAGATTATTTGAAATAATAGTAGCATAAGAATCAGTCATACTACTTAATATTTCTCGGTATAGATCTGCCATTTCCATACATCTCCTATTTTCAGTAATAGCATCTTCCAACAAATCCCTATCTTCTTCGTAAAAATCAATAAAGTTTCCTTTTAATATTTTTTCAAGCACTATTTCATTAGATTTTAAAGATGTCATAATATAAATAGGTTTCTTCTCAATACTTAACATATTAATTAAATCTTTATTATTAGTAGCATTTAATAACTTATTACCAACTTTTTCAATTTGTTTATTAATATTTCTTAAATACTTAAAATACATAGTAGCAGTACGATATAGTATCTGTATCATAAATCTACTTCTTTTATGAGTTGAAAAATCTTTAACTAATCCCATTTTAAAAGTTTTTAATACTTCACTATCTTCTTCTGAAACAGTAACAATATAATCATTTCCAATAAACAAAATTAAAAGTGGAATAGCTTTTATACTATTTTTATTTTCTTTAATAGGAATATCAACAAGTAACATTTTAATATTCTTATCTGGTATACTATCAATTCTAGATTGTTCTTCGTCTACTAATACGTTTGGAATAAAACTAACATCTATTCCTAACATATTACTTAAATTTGAAATATCATTACTATCAGGTTTAATAACACTAATCCAAGAACCTACTCTTAATTCTCTAATTTGCATAAGTTCTAAAGTTTCTTCATTTGTATTAAATATTTTTATCATAATCATACCCTCTTTAAATTTATTATACATGAAACAAAAGAAAAAAAGAAGATAAGAATCTTCTAAATTGTATCAACTATTGAATAACGAACGGATTTTCTTTAGTGCCATTACCTGATGAAATTTGAATATCAGATTTTAAATTTATAACCGGTCTTAAAGACACGTAATATTTTTTTCCAACACTATATTTTTCATTAGACCAGTCAACATACAAGCAACCAATCTTAGAATTATCATATATAAACCAAATATCAGAGTGCATATCAAATGTATCAACCCCACTAGGGCTCATTGTCCAATAAGAAAAACCATTATTTAAATAATTACTATTATTTGTTTGATTGACATAATTTCCTGCATATATTAAATCATCATAGGTAAGTAATCCTATATTTGAATTTACCAAACCTTTTCCATTTCCATCAGTTGCACATTTAAAATCTGGTGTATATTTATTATAAGTAGTCATCGTAGCACTTCCTGATGTCCAACTATCAGAGTATTTTGCTTTTGCTTGTTCACAATAATAAGCTCCACTAGCTACTTTATTAGCTAAATTAGTCTTGCTTCCGATATTTGTTTGATACCAGCTTTCTAATGTTGTTTTAGCTTGACTATTTGTATAGTACATATATGTATAATTATTATAATTTGAATTAAATGCAATATTAGCATTACTATTAATTCCAT
>UQOS01000021.1 GCA_900542735.1 uncultured Mycoplasmatota bacterium
AAATGTTCTTTATCTAATTCATTCTTCACAAACTTTAAATTCTTAAGTAACTCTTCATAAGGAATATCTACAAAATAAGAAATTAACTTACAAGCATATTTAATTCTATTTTGATTAAACAACATAGTCTTAAACATAGAATCTGATACAATAGATGGTTTTTCTCCTTCCTTTAATTCTTTTACTACAACACTATATTCAGTGTCTACTTCATAGTCTTCTAATTTCTTGAAAACAATATCTCTTAGCATACAAGATGCCTCCTTTCGAGAAGACATAATAACAAATAAAAAGATACCTGTAAAATGACCAATTTTAAAAATTCAGAACAAAACAAAAGCCAATTTTAAAAATTCTCTAGGGGAAAATTTAAAATTGACTAACTTTTTTATTTGAAATAATTAAGATATATAAATTTTAATTTTTTTTAAAATAGATTAAATGTTTATTCTCCAACTACCTTAGTAACTAATTTAAGACTCATAACTTAATATAAACTGATAGCAAGTACTCATTTATAATAGATAGTAAAAAATTTAACCAGAATAAATCAAAATGATAAGCTATGCGATGCTATATACTATCATTAACACATCTAAGATCTGAAATAGAAAAAAAGCATCTAGCTAATCTAGATACTCTTCATTAACTTCTTGGTCTATTTGTTCTTCTGCATTTTGAATGTCTTCGTTACTATCATCGTCCATGATAACTTCCCAAGGGTCCTCTTCTTCATCATAAGCTATTTTTACTTTAACATCTCCGACAATTTCGATACCAAGTTCTTTTTGAATGGTATATTCTATTTTACCATTTACGATATCTGCTCTTGTACAAGAAGGTTGTTTCAAACTACGAATAATAATATCTTCATTTGTAACATCACTATCATCTTGTTTAGGTACATTAACCTCTTCTAAATAATTCGTTGTCTCACGAACAACTTCTGTTTTTGTATCATCAGAACAAGAATACCAGATATTAACGTCATAACTACCTTCGATATTAATTTTATTACCACTACGGTAGCCCCTAAAAGTATGATTAATAACCCAACAACCTAAAATTGTTGTAGGCTGACATTCAGGAGTTACAGTCTTCGTAGTTGTAAAAGTTTTCTTTCCCTTCCCAACAACGGCCTTTGTTACAATTTCTCGAGTATTAGCCATAATATCCCTCCTCTAGTTTAATTTATGCTAGATAGGTAAAATGTTTACAGAAATTATAAGAAAAGAAAAAGTATCTCAGATGGATACCTTAACTAATTTAATAATTCATAAAAATATTGATCTAAAGAATTCTTTATCTCTTGAAACTCACTATTCAATTCTTTCTGTTTTAAAATATATTCCTGATATAAGGGAACTCTATCTAGTTCTAAAAGAAGAGTTTGAATTTCTTGTTCTAAAGTAGAAATATCTTCTTTATTTACTTCCATACGAACTATTTTTTTCTGTAACACTTTTATTTTTTGAATAAGATGGCATACCCTTTCATTTTTTAAAAGTTTCTGGTACAAAAACTGATATTCTTGATAATTACTACTATTTTTAATATCCACTATGATTTCATCAAGTTTAGCTAAAATCATATTATTCTGCAAGTTTTCCATCTAAACTCCAAGTTTTAGCACTAGTTACTTGAATAGATACAATTTTACCAGTTAAACTTTCATCTCCATCAAAGTTAATTAATTTATTAGTATCTGTATAACCATATAAACCATCTTTACCATTCGTATTTTTTCCTTCTACTAAAACTGGTACAATTGTATCAACTAACTTCTTATTATTCTCTAAGAAATATTTGTTTACAACTTCATTTAATCTATGTAGACGATTCTCTTTTTCTTCTAAACTAACATTATCTTCTAACTTAGCAGCAGGAGTATTTTCACGAGGAGAATAAATAAAAGTAAAAGCATTATCAAATTGACATTCATTTACTAAAGATAAAGTTTCCATAAAATCTTCTTCTGTTTCACCAGGAAAGCCAACAATAATATCTGTAGAAACACTAACATTGGGAATGGTATCTTTTATTTTATGAAATAACTCAAGATAACTTTCTTTCGTATAACGCCTACCCATAAGTTTTAAAATACGACTAGATCCAGACTGAACTGGTAAATGAATACTAGGCATAATATTAGGATACTTGGCAATTACTTCTATCATCTTATCTGTAAAATCCCAAGGGTGACTAGTCATAAATCTAACTCTAGGAATATTAGTTTTCGCAACATCTTCTAGTAAATCTTCCATGCGATAATCATAATCAAAATCTTTTCCATAAGCATTCACATTTTGTCCTAAAAGTGTTACCTCTTGGTAACCATCTTGAACTAATTTATTTACTTCTTTTAAAATATCATCTTTATTTCTACTACGTTGACCACCTCTTGTAAAAGGTACAATACAGTAAGTGCAAAATTTATCACACCCATAAATAATATTTACATACGCTTTATAAGCATTTGCTCTTTTTACAGGCATACCTTCAATTAAGTTACCCTCTTTACTGTATACTTCAATTTCTTGCTGATGATTATTTAAATTTTCACTTAAAAGAATAGGAAGTCTATGTAGATTATGCGTTCCAAATACAAAATTCACAAACTTATATTTATGGAGTATTTCATCTACTACTCCCTCTTCTTGTGCCATACAACCACAAAGGCCAATAATTAAATCTTTCTTTTCCTCTTTTAAATGTTTTAATCTACCTAGCATACCAAAAGCCTTATTATGAGCATTTTCTCTAATACTACAAGTATTTAAAAGTACCAAATCAGCTTCTTCATAATCACTAACTTCATGAAAACCTAATTCTTCTAACATAGCTTTAATATTTTCACTATCATGTTCATTCATCTGACAACCATAAGTTTTTACATAATAAGTTTTTCCTTTTCCTAAATTGGCTAGCTTAGAATCAAAAGTATATTCTTCTCTTTCTACTTGATTTTTATTTCTTAATTTTGCTTCTTTATAATTTGGTAATTGCATTTTCCCACTTCCTTGTCTTTACTTTTATTATTATATCAGAGAAAAAAAGAAAAAGAAAAGAAAATTCATTCTTTCCTTTCCTATATATTACCTTCTTGTAATACATCTTTTATAATTACATCAATCTGTGTAGATTTTTGACTATTTAAAACTTCCTGTTTAATAATTTCAAAATTAGTTTTAATAAATTCTATTAATTTTTCCATTCTTGGCAATAAACTCTTTTCTGTTAAATTATTCACAATCACTTCTAGATTTGTTAGTTTTGAATATTTCCCGTATTTATTACTTTTAATGTATGTATCATATAAATGCTTAAAGGATACCACATCAATATTATTAAATCTAGAATCTTCTAATATTTTAACAGTAGTATAAATATAATTATCATTAATAGACTTATCAAGAATAGTTTCACCTCTATTATTTTTAATATTAGGTAAAAATTCTTTGTTTTTCTTTAATTTCGAAATAATATCTACTACATTTACATAGTTAATAGATACTAAAACATGAGCAAATGTATTACCATCTAAATTTTGATGATTAACATCCCATTCTTTATTACCCATATGGTGAAGAACTACATCATAAGCTCCACATTTTAATAACCTAACTAATATATTGTTACCTGCTTCATCACAAGTATTGATATCGACAATTTTCTTTTTTAATAACATATCTACAAATTCGATATGTCCTTCTTTAATTAACTCAAATACCAGGGACGGATCTTCGCTAACTAATTCCATTGTCTTTGTCTCATTATAAAACATTTTTAACACCTCTTATACACGGGACAATTCAATATACTAGCAAAAATTTAAAGTTTTGTCAAATTTATTGGACAAAAAAATTTGTTAAAAAAAGGAAGCTCTTTCGAACTTCTCTTTATTGTTACTTAATTTCAATAGATTTTTTATTTGGTAATTTTTCTTCTTTTGGTACTACTAATTCAAGCATTCCATCTTTATATTCAGCATTAATTTTTTCACTGTCAACATCACCAACATAAAATTTTCTAACAGTTTTACCATAGAATCTTTCACGTTTAATGTATTTTTTATTTTCGTTCTTTTCTTCATTTTCTGTATTTTTTTCTGCAGTGATTGTTACATAACCATCTTCACAATCTACGCTGATTTCATCTTTCTTAAATCCAGGAATTTCTGCTTCAATGTGGTATGCGCCATCTTTCTCATAAACATCACACTTCATGACATCAAAATTGTCACTACCTTCATCCATAAAATTATCAAATACACTATCTAAATAATATTTTCTACTAGGTAACATATTCATTCCTCCTTACATTTTCAGTTATACTACTTTTGTTAGCACTTGTCAATAAAAAGTGCTAAAAATTATAAAAATCTTTTTAATCCAGTGACACAATCTTGTTGAAATTCTAAAAAGTCATTAGCAAATTTTAATTCTTTCTTCCCTACCTTTTTACCTACTTCAGTAATCTTCTTTTGCATATCTAAAGTACCCATAGAAATTCCTTTAATTAGCATATCAGCAATACTAGAATCACTATTATCACTTCTTACTTCTTTACCAATACCCATACTAGCAGCCATCTTAGTAACCATACTACTTTTCTTAGGTAAATCATCACTAAGTGCCTCTTTTACTTCATCAAAGTATCTGCCATACCCTTCTCTAATTTCTTCTACTACTTTCTTGATTTTATTATCTTTATTCTGTAAATCATCAAGTAAAGTGTCTAAAGAAAAGATACTCATTTCACAATCCTTATAAATATGTTTATATAATGTTAATTCTTCCATTAATTTTCCTCCCACCATTATTATGAAAAAAAAAGACACATTTCATTCAAGAAATAATATCTTTTTTAGGTTTTAATGTTTTCTGTAAGTTACGATTTACTAAAATAGTAGATTTATCATCTTTTCTTAGAAAGATAGGAATATCAATAAAAGACTCCTCTATTTTATCTTCTACTAATTTAAGAGTTTCTTGTATAAATCCATAATATTTATTTTCAACTAATAGATTAATGTTATAACCATTAGAACTAAATTCTCTTTTTAAATTAGCTTCTTCCTCTTTTGGAAGGGCAATCGCAACATCTAAATAAAAATAATCAGGAAAGCTTTCTAAATAGGACTGTAAATCTAGATAATAAGATTCAATTTTTTTAGATACAGTTGGTATAGAAAAGATATTCATAATATTTTTAGTCATATTATCTAACTCTGACAAAGAAAAATCTTTGATAAATTCTTTTTGCTCCTTTACAAATTCATGACACTTAGAAGAGGTTAAATACTGTAAAGGTAATGTGTTAAATAATTGTAAATAATTTTGATAAGCATAATCTTTATAGCTATTAATACGATCAGTGTTTGAAAATAAAACATAACCTATCCATTCATCAAATTGTCCTGTTAACATATACATATAAAATGTATTTTCAAGATTTTCAAAGGATTCATCTTTTAAAAATCTACGATTAATACAATCATAAAAACTTTTCTCTAATGAAAAACAAGAAATAGAATGAAATACTTCTTCTTTAAATGGATTATCAATATATTTTAAATGTATCATTACTACAACACCTCGATTATCATAATTACAATATACCAATCAAAACTTCAAAATACAATACCCATTTCATTATATTATATGAGAAAGAAATAGAAAAAAATAATGAGATTGACCAATTCTCATTATTTAAATAAAAAATCATTCAACAACGAAAGGATTATCTTTAGTACCATCACCTGATGAAATTTGAACACTAGATTTAAGATTTATAACAGGTCTTAAAATCATATGTAATCTTGCAAATCCATTTGTTACAGTAGAATAACCTGTATAAACTTTAATAGACCAGTTTGTAGCAAATTCACCAGCAGAATAATACCCAGATGGACTCATAGTATGACTTTCATATTCGCTAGCATAATAGGTACTATTACTATCAGATATAACGGGATATACATATCCACCTGAATATATATATTCATCATAAGTGATTAAACCTATATTTGCATTTACTATTCCTTTTCCATACAAATCTGTTTCACATTTAAAATTCGGAGTGTAATCACTATATAATACCATATTAGAATTTTCTGTATTACTTCTCGATAAGTACTTAACTTTTGCTTGTTCACAGTAATAATTACCTGTAGCTACTCTACTAGCTAAAGTATCTTTACTTCCAATATTTATTTGATACCAATCATCTAAAGTCGGTTTTGCTATATCACTATTTGTATAATACATATAAGTATAACTATTATAATTTGAATTAAAACCATAACTGCTATTATTATTAATTCCATCTTGCATTACGATTCTTATCGTTCCATCTTCATTGATTCTAACGATTCTCCATGTAAATCCTGCAAAACTTACATAATTATTTTCTACATTGCCTCTGAAATAATAAGTTGGCTCGCCTGTATTCGTGTCAGTTGATTTATATAACCCACTTTCATCATTTGAGTTATTACTTGAAGTAGTAAGAGTCGGTTTTTTTGGTATTACTGAATATTTTTTACCAAAAATTGAAACTGATTCAATCACATTAATTTTAATTTTATACTCATTAGTAGTTTCTTTATTTTCACTGGTAACTGTAACTTTAAAATAATTATCTCCTGAGTTTAAATCTAATGTTTTCTTGGTAGATAATCTTTTTATATTTAAGGTAGTATCACTATAAGCCAGGCTATCTATCTTTTCAACTGTAACACTAGCATATTTGTTTTCTGTTTCAATATTTATGGTTGCACTTGTTGTTCCTTCTGGTAATGTTGTTTCATATTGATAATCCCCGTTTTCTACTTTTGTTAATTCTGTATTATCTATAGATACACTTTTAATATTGGCATTACTATAAGAATCTTGTTCTTCACTTGTTACTACTTTGCCGTCTGCATAAACATTTACAGTTAGAGTAAATGTTTTATCATTCATAGAGCCATCTGAAAAATTTGTATCATCGGATACCCACATTCTTAATCTAAAATTCTTTTCATAATTTGAAGTATTTGCAGGTACTCTTCCCTCATATAATAATTTTTCTGTATATTTACTTGCATCAACTTTATCAATTTGATTAAGTTCTGAATATTTACTTAATAATAATTCTTGTTCTGTTCCATTATTTTCAGTTAGATATACTTTTACATTACTATCATCTAATGTAGAATCTTTTTTCTTTCTAGCGGTTACTTGATAATCGATACTAGAACTCATTGATATAGTAGAAGTTACTTTAAAATCAAATACTTTTCCTTCTCCTGTTTGTACTTTACCTATACTATCTGAAATAGGATAAGCATCTGTTAAACTAATTCCTTTTCCTACTCCGCTTACTTCTGTATAAAGAAAAGTTATTGTTCCTGTTTGTATTGTATTATCTGTTGCACCTTGTTTTGTATAATTAAAAAAGGCATAACTTACTCCTACTGTAATTACTATCAAACTAATAATAGCTACTATTGTAATAATGATTTGTTTCTTTTTATTCTTCATCTTTGTTACTCCTCCACACTTTTATAGTGAACTAAAATTCATAAATAATACTATTTTAGGCTCTTATTTTAATACAATAACAGTATAGCACATTTTTGCTCACTGCGGAAGAGCAGTATTAAATTGATTTTTTCGTTAAAATGATTATAGGAGGTATTAATTTGAAGAATACTTATGAGCTATTTTCATTAATAGGGAAAAATATGAAAGCAATAAGAAAAAATATAATTGGGAAATCTCAAGAAAAGATAGCAGAAGACATTGATATGAGTAGAAGTTTTATTTCTCATATTGAAAGTCCTAATATTGATATTGGAATTTCCCTTGATACTTTGTTTTTCTTAGCGCAAAAATATAACTTTGACATCAGAAATTTCTTTGATGGATACGAAACGTTAATGAATGAAAGTAAAGACGGCGAAACTGAAAAAGAAAAATCTTATCAATAAAAAAGCTACATCTCTATTTACTAAAGAATGTAGTTTTTATTTATCTATTTATTAGGCTTAATTACTTCTTTTCCACCCATATAAGGTTGAAGTGCTTTAGGAATTAAGATGCTACCATCTTTTTGAACGTTATTCTCTAAGAAAGCTATTAATCCGCGAGGGGAAGCTAATACTGTATTATTTAATGTATTTACTAAATAAGTACCATTTTCTCCTTTTGTACGAATACCAAGTCTACGAGCTTGTGCATCTCCTAAAGTAGAACAAGAACCAACTTCAAAATACTTTTTTTGTCTAGGACTCCATGCTTCAACATCGCAAGATTTAACTTTTAAATCAGCTAAATCTCCACTACAACACTCTAAGGTTCTAACAGGAATATCTAGACTTCTAAAGAATTCTACTGTATAACTCCACATTTTATTATACCAGTCCATAGATTCCTCCGGTTTACATAAAACAACCATTTCTTGTTTTTCAAATTGATGAACACGGTATACTCCTCTTTCTTCAATACCATGAGCTCCTACTTCTTTTCTAAAACAAGGTGAGTAACTAGTTAAAGTAATAGGAAGACTAGCTTCATCAACAATCTGACCTTTAAATCTACCAATCATAGAATGTTCACTAGTACCAATCAAGAATAAGTCTTCTCCTTCAATTTTATACATCATAGCATCCATTTCTTCAAAACTCATAACGCCATTAACAACATCACTTCTAATCATAAAAGGAGGAATACAATAAGTAAAGCCCTTATCAATCATAAAGTCTCTTGCATAACTAAGCATTGCAGAATGAATTCTAGCAGCATCTCCCATTAAATAATAGAAACCATTTCCACTAGTTCTACCAGCACTATCTTTATCAAGTCCACTAATACTAGCTAAAATATCAGCATGATATGGAACCTCAAAATCAGGAACAACAGGTTCTCCAAACTTTTCAATTTCTACGTTGCAGCTATCGTCTTTACCAATTGGTACTGTACTATCAATAATATTAGGAATTATCATCATCTTAGCTCTTAGAATAGTATTTAACTCTACTTCTTCTTTTTCTAAAGAAGTTAATCTTTCATTAATTTCTACTACTTTTTTCTTTAATTCTTCAGCATCATCTTTCTTACCTTCACGCATCAATAAACCAATTTGACTAGATGCTTGATTCTTTTCACTACGAAGATTATCTCCTTCTAGTTTAAGAAGACAAACCTTATCATAAATTTCTACTACCTCGTCAACAAGTGGTAACTTTTGATCTTGAAATTTTTTCTTAATATTTTTTTTTACTAATTCCTTATTTTCTTTTACAAATTTAATATCTAACATTTTTCTTTCCTCTTTTCCATAGTTTTTCTTAAATTAATTAAATTTTTAGCATATTTTTCATTTACTAAATAAAGCTCTCTTATAGATAATGATTTTAAATTATCTGCTTTATAATTATCTGAAATATCAGCAATCATAAGTTCTAATGCTAAATTATTTTGACTAGCAATCACTTTATCTATTTCAAGAAAATAATCATCTATTTCCTTTGAAATATTAAAACGGTTATTTGTATTTAAATGAGTAGTTTTTAAAGCATTATAATCTATTTTTAAAGCATCAATAATATGATCTGGTATCCCAATATCTCTTAAATCATCAAAACTAATATTAGGCAAACTATACACAATATCATGAAGTAATCCAGCTATCATTCCATCTAAGGTAGTCATTTGATTAGAAACAGCTAATAGATGTTTTAAATGTATACTTTTTGACTCATTTCTTAAAAATAACATTCTAACCAACACTACACTTTTTAAATATACATCATCACAACCCTTAATCTTTTCTAAACCATTATGACCAACATATAATTCTAAGTGATTCATAAATTCCCCCTATAAATAAAAAGAATAATACCATCTAAAGGAGTCTAATAGACGGTACCATCCTTTTATTCACTTAATTAAAATAACGGTATTAACCGGGCCATATAAGCCACAAAGAAAGGAGATTAAATAATTTCTCATCTTAGTTCTCACCAACCACTAAGTCTCTGAAAAGATCCATTATTATTGGCTTTCTTTTTTGTTTTAACACACTTATTATATGAAAAAAATTATTATTTATCAACTATTTTTTCCATATCTTTGATTAAATTTATCAATTTGACTCATTCTTTTTGTTTTTTCCTTACTAACTTCAGGCGTTAAATCTGGTACTTTCAAATCTGGTTTATAACTGCAAGGATACATAGTAAAGATATCATTCGTATTTTTAGTAGCTACCACTACAAAATAATCTACTATTTTACTATTTACATGACCACAAGCATTATACTTAAAAATATATTTATCAGATACCACATCATCATAAATTCTATCTTGATTTGGGATACTACTTTTCAATTTATCATACATATCTTTTATTTTAAAACTCTCTACAAATTGAATAAAATTCATATTTTTTAAAATACTTTGATGGCTACTATTTATATGATTAAGCGCATCTTCTTTACTATAAGAAATAATTTGTCTTAATAAATATTTTTTAGAAAATTCTTCTTTTTCTAAATCTGTTAAAATACCAAGTTGTTTCTTAAGGAAACAAGATAAAGCACCAGTTGTCCATTTATTTTTATCAAATACTGATTGATACTGAAGTAAAAATTGGTAAGCTTTATCATATTCTTCATTTAACATTAGTAATCTTAATTTTATTCTAAGTAATTCTTCTTTTGCATGTATCGTAGTATTTTCTTCCACTCTAATTTGATTAAAAAATTCAACTGCTTTATCAAGTTTTCCTAATTTCATTAGTGTTTCTATATAATAGGCATAGCCACTAATATCATTAGGATATTTTTGAAAATAAATTTCGAATTTATTAATAGCTTCATATAATCTATATTCTGTGCAGAGTTTTAAAATTTTTTGATATTGATTATTATCATAAAACTTTTTTTCTAAAATATACACATTTACCACTGCCCATTAATAAACTATATTTTAATGATTTTATAATTAAAAAGCAAGAAAAAAAGCTATTAAATAGCTTCTACAATTAATTTAATAGCTGTTCTTTCTTCACCATCTATCGTAATATCGGTAAATGCTGGAATGCAGACTAAATTTTTACCACTTGGTGCTACAAATCCTCTAGCTATCGCAATTGCTTTAATAGCTTGGTTTAGGGCACCTGCTCCTACAGCTTGAATTTCTACCGTTCCTTTTTCGCGAAATACATTAGCGAGTGCTCCTGCAACACTATTGGGATTGGATTTTGATGAAACCTTAAGTGTTTCCATATTCATTAAATCATTCCTTTCTACAATATAAGATATGTAAAAAGAAAAAGAAAAAGACCAAATGGTCTTATAATTCTTCTACAACTGGCTTTTCTTCAGGTATTGCAACAACACTAGGTGCTGTAGTATCTTCTGCTTGATTATTTTCCAAATTAGTATCTGTTACTGGCATAGCAGAAACTACTTCTTCTACTGGTGTTGGAGTAACAGTTGATGCATTCATATCAACAATCTTAGCTTCTGGATAAACGCCACCATAAGGCTCATGATGTTCTTCAACTTTAGGTATAGATTGTGTAGCTTCAAGCGGATCATTTCCACCATAGATAGTAACAGGCTTTTCTTCATTCATAGAAATATTAGAAATAGGTGAAGCACCGCCATAAATAGATGTTGATGTATTATCAAATGATGGTTTTTCCGTTGGAATTGGAATATTAAAACTTGTTTCATCTGAAACAGTATCCATACTATTTACACTGTTATCTATAGAAGGAATAGAAACAGGTTCTGGAATAGAAGCTTCTTCATTATGAATTTCTTTATCAGATATCTTAACTGGTTCTTCAATGTGAATCTCTTCACTAGGAATTTGAACAGGTTCTTCTATTTGAATAGGACTAACATCATTATTAGATTCTACTTCCATTTTAGGTAATTCATTATTTTCTAAAGAAACACTTTCTGTAGGAATAGTAGAAGCTTGCTCCATAACTGGACTTACTTCTTGAACATTAACTTCTCCTATATTAGTATCAGCTGTTGTATTTACTTCTGTATTCATAGTATTAGCTGATTCCGTTACTGGATTAGTTTGAACCATTTCCTCTTTCTTAGCTTTCTTATTACCAGCTATAAATAATATGATTGCGATTACTAATAATATAACTCCACATATAACTAATATACCAGGAATTGTGGTAAACCAATCTAACATTTTTTCATCTCCCTTATTTTATTCTATTAAAATAATAACAAAAAAAAACAATAATTGCAATTACTTTTAGAAAAATAAATTCCAATTATTATCTTTATCTGGGTATCTTTCAAAAGTCATTCTTTCTTTAGTAATAGGATGCAAAAAAGATAACTGATAACTACATAAACAAATTTGCTTAAAATCTTGCTTTCCATATCTTTGATCTCCTACTAACGGATAACCACGAGATGAAAATTGTACCCTAATCTGATGATGCCTTCCGGTAATTAACTCGATATTAACTAAGCTATAATTCTCTTTTTCTTTTAAAACTTCATATTTTAAAATAGATTTTTTTCCATGAACACTATCAGAAACAATGGTATTACCATCACTTTTTTTCTCTAAATAGTCACAAAATTCGCCATTTTTCTCAGGAATAATACCATTTATAATAGCTAAATACTGTTTATGAAAATCATGATTTTGAATCTGTTTCGTAATTCTACTAGCGGCTTTACTCGTTTTAGCAAACACCATCACACCTTGTACTGGTCTATCTAGTCTATGAACAAGTCCCAAAAAAACATTACCTGGTTTATGATACTTCTCTTTTAAATACTCTTTGATAATGGTTAGCATATCTTTATCATGTGTAGCATCACCTTGGCTTAAAATATTAGCAGGTTTATAAACCACAATAATATGATTATCTTCATATAAAACTTCTAATTTATTCATAAAACTCTACTCTTCCTGTCATACCACAAGGTAAAATTAAATCATGTTCTTTAATAGTAAGACCAATTTCATCTATTTCTACTTTAGCTTTGTATTTTGGTAAAATTCTAAGTTTCACTAAATTGTGAATAACTTCTTTTGTTAAACCGCCGGTATAAGAATTAATGATAAAAAATAGTGGTTTATCACTAAGAAGTTCTACACATAAAGATAATAACTTATCTAAATCTTTTTCAATATCCCAAACTTCTCCATTTGCTCCTCTACCATAGCTTGGTGGATCCATAATAATAGCATCATACTTATTACCACGTCTAATCTCCCTTTGTACAAACTTTAAAACATCATCAACTAAATAACGAACAGGTGCATCACTTAAATTACTACTCTTTACATTTTCTTTACACCAATCTACCATTCCACGAGAAGAATCTACATGAACAACACTTGCTCCTGCTCTTAAACAAGCTACAGTTGCTCCACCAGTATAAGCAAATAAATTAAGAACTTTAATAGGACGATGACTATTTTGAATCTTATCTATCATATAACGCCAATTAATTGCTTGTTCTGGAAATAAACCTGTATGTTTAAATCCCATTTGTTTAATATTAAATGTTAAATCACGATAACTAATTTCCCAATTTGCCGGAGTTTTTCTTAAATTTTCCCAATGTCCACCGCCTTTATTGCTTCGATAATAAACAGCGTGAATATTAGGATATTTTTCTAATAAATTTCCATTATCCCAAATTACTTGAGGATCTGGTCTTAGTAAATAAATATTACCCCAACGCTCTAATTTCATTCCATTCGAACTATCTATAATTTCATAATCTTTAAAATCATCTACAACTAACACTTAAATCACCTGTAACTATTCTATCATAAAGGAAAAAGAAAGAAAACAAAAATAGTACCACGAATGGTGATACTATCTAAATTACTTTTGTATAGAACGACTTTCAAATTCTTTAGAGTAATCAGGTAAACGATAATTAAAGTAAGATTTTAAATCAAGATAATACTCATCTCCTATGGCAGCTAAATAAATATTAATATCATTTTTTTGTTTTTCACTAATATTACTATTTTTTATATAAGGCGTTAGTAATTCTTTTATTTGATATTTAGGATATTCTAAAAAAGGAATATCACTATCACTTAAAATAGAAGTTTTCTTATCTTGATAAGTAGTACCATAATCTTCAAGATAACTCATTAATTTTTGATATGTTTCTTCATCATCATATATCTTTAGCATTTCATCATGAATAATAGACATATCTCGTTTTGAAAAAGCTTCTAGCATTTTATCTGGGGTAATTAACTCACAAAAAATTTTTGTAATTAAACGATGATCATGGTAATCATCAATATAGAAACTATTATCTTCTCCATATTCATCTTCTAAAATAGTAGTCATTCCTTCTGATAAAATTAAATTATCTAAATAACCTGTTGCATGAATAATTTCATGTCTTAAACATTTCTGATACCATTCATCTGATAAATAACTATCTTGTAGCATTTCAATTACATTATAATCAATAGAATAGTATGAAGCTACATTATCACCATCATAGTTTTCAGAGTGAACAACACTAAAACTAGAAAGATTCTCATAAAGTATTTCATAATCAAAATAAGGATTATCTTCTATATAATTAACAAGTGACTTAGCTACTGATAAATCTTCACTATTTAAATTAGAATTATTTTCAATAGCATTCATAATAATTTCATCTATTTCATCATCTTCAAAGACCTGAATTTTACTACTAAAAGGATTTTCATGGCTTAATCTGAAGTTAGATGTATTATTAATGGCTTCTTTTATATTTTGTCTACGAGTGAATTTCTGACTATTAATAGAAAGATTAGAAATACCTGTAATTAAAGAAACTATTTGTGCAACTAAAATAGATATACTTGTTACTGCTTTTACTTTTTTTTCAATTTTTTTACTTCTTTTATCTTCTGTATAAGAAAGATTTCTAGATAATGCTACAAGTCCTGCACTAAGTGCAAAAATTTTAAAAGATGAAGAAGGATTTAAAAAGGAAAGTAAATTATTAAGACAAGCAGCAGCTAAATTAATATTTTCAACAAGAATACTATTTTCCTTATTAATCTCTGTTATACACCATTCGACATAATTATTTAACTTTTCATCATTTTTATCTACCATAATAAGTTTTGATGGACCACTTTCATAGTCTGTTTCTAAAGTCTTATTAATGTAAGGCTCTATTTCTTTTTCAAATTCATGATATAGTTTATCTTGCTTTTTAAAATTCTTTTCATAATAACGATCTGAAAGCATAAAATAACTTTTACTATCATCCATAAATTCTACTAGTATTTTTTTAATAATTTGATTATCTTCTATCGTATCTAAACAAATATAAATATGCTTAATCTCTTTGATTTCTTTCATAATAAATTGCCTCAAATTCTTGGTAAAGATTTTCACATAACACAGTATCCATTGCTTCCTTATCTTGATAAGGATTAAGAATACCTAATTTTGTGTACTTTTCATCTCCCAATTTATGATAAGGTAAAAATTCTACTTTTTCAATATTTTTTATTTGTTTTAAAAAACTAGCTAAGCCATTTATATACTCAATATTATCATGAACACCAGGAACAATTACCTGTCTAATCCAAACTTTTTTACCACTTTCATTTAAACAAGTAACAAACTTTCTAAATTCTGTCATTTTGCTTCCTGTTAAATCTAAATATCCACTATCTGTAATATGTTTAATATCTAAAAGGACCAAATCAACATAAGATAAGATTTCTTGATAATAACCTTTCCCTACTCCAGAAGTATCTAAAGCAATATGAATACCTTCTTTTTTTAATAGTGGAAAAACATCTAATAAAAATTCCACCTGTAAAAGAGGTTCCCCTCCAGAAAAAGTAACTCCTCCACTATTTCTTTTAAAATAAGGTTTATTTCTTAAAATCTTTTTTACTAATAAATCAGGAGTATAATTTTCTTTTCCTTTTGCCCACATTTCAGGGTTATGGCAAAATTTACATCTTAACTTGCACCCACTTAAAAAAACAACAGTACGAATCCCAGGTCCATCAACAAGACCAAGGGATTCGATAGAATCAATAGCACCTATTATCATATTTTCTCATGGAAAGTTCGTGAAATTACTTCTTCTTGTTGGACACGTGTTAGACGATTAAAACGTACAGCATAACCAGATACACGAATTGTTAAAAGAGGATATTTTTCAGGGTGTTCCATAGCGTCCACTAAAGTTTCACGGTTTAAAACATTTACATTTAAATGGTGTGCTCCTTGTATAAAATAACCGTCAAGTAAGCTTACTAAGTTTTCTACTCTTTCTTCCATTGTATGGCCTAGTGAATTTGGTACAATAGAAAAAGTATTACTAATTCCATCACGACAACAATCTTGATAAGGTATTTTAGCAACACTATTTAAACTACTAATAGCGCCACTACTATCTCTTCCATGCATAGGATTTGCTCCAGGTGCAAAAGGAACTCCTTTTTTTCTACCATCAGGTGTAGAACCCGTTTTTTTACCATAAACAACATTAGAAGTAATCGTTAAAACAGATAAAGTTGGAGTAGCATCACGATAGCATGGGTGTTTTTTTAACTCTTGATACATTTTTTCAAGAACCATAACTGCAATACTATCTACTCTATCATCATCATTTCCATACTTAGGGAAATCTCCAGTAATAGAAAAATCAACAATAATACCATCATCATTACGAATTGGTTTCACACTAGCATATTTAATTGCAGATAAACTATCACAAACTACTGATAATCCAGCAACTCCATATGCCATCAAACGATTAACATGGGTATCGTGTAAAGCCATTTGACTAGCTTCATAAGCATACTTATCATGCATATAGTGAATAATATTCATACTATCTGCATAAATCTTACATACTTCTTCAAGCATTTTAAAGTACATATCTTTTACTTTTTCATAATCTAAAATTTCATCACTATTTTTATCAAATCCATCAATTACTAAGTCACCTGTTACTTCATCAATTCCACCATTCATAGAATAAAGTAAAGCCTTAGCTAAATTACATCGTGCTCCAAAAAACTGCATATCGCGTCCTTCTCTCATAGCAGATACACAACAAGCAATTGCGTAATCATCACCATAGATAGGTCGCATAACATCATCATTTTCATATTGAATAGAATCTGTTTCAATAGACATCTTGCTACAATATTTTTTAAATGTATCTGGTAAATACTCACTCCATAAAACTGTCAAATTAGGCTCTGGTGCTGGATCTAAATTAGTAAGTGTATGTAAGATACGATAGCTTGTTTTGGTAACCATACTTTTCTTATCTACTGTAACTCCACCGATAGAACATGTAACCCAAGTAGGGTCCCCTGAGAATAATTCATCATATTCTGGTGTTCTTAAATGTCTAACAAGTCTTAATTTAATTACAAATTGATCAATTAACTCTTGTGCTTCTTCTTCCGTTAACATACCCCTTTTCATATCTCTATTAATATAAATATCAAAGAAGGCATCAACTCTTCCCATACTCATAGCAGCACCATTATTTTCTTTAATAGCCGCTAAATAAGCAAAATAAGTCCATTGAATAGCTTCTTTTGCATTACTGGCAGGAACACTAATATCATAACCATAACGAGATGCCATCTTTTTAATTTCATCTAAAGCACGATACTGCATAGATACTTCTTCTCTTAATTGCATTAAAGATATATCCATAACAGGTCCTTCTAAACTAGCAAAATCTTTTTTCTTTTCTGCCATTAAAAAATCAATACCATATAACGCAACACGCCTATAATCCCCAATAATACGACCTCTACCATAACTATCAGGAAGTCCTGTTAATAAACCAACATGACGTGCTTTTTTAATTTCATCTGTATAACAGTCAAATACCCCTTGATTATGTGTTTTACGAAATAAATTAAAATATTTATCTACGTTTTCATCTAATTTATAATGGTAACTTTCAAGTTCTGAATACACCATTCTAATACCACCATAAGGATTTACTATTCTCTTAAGTGGTTTATCTGTTTGAAGTCCAACAATTACTTCATTTTCTTTGTCAATATAACCTGGCATAAAATTATCTATTCCAGACATATTAGTAGTATCAATATCTAAAACATGTTTTTTAAGTTCTTCTTTTAATAACTCTTCACAAGTTTTCCACACTTTATCAGTTCTACTAGTTTTTCCTTTTAAAAAAGATTCATCTAAATCATAACTCTCATAATTCTTTTGAATAAAGTCACTAACATTAACTTCTTTCTTCCAAATTCCTTCTTTAAAATCTTCCCATTGTTTCATTTTATTTCTCCTTTATTCTATTTTATTTTAACAAACTATCTAAGTAATAGCTAGCTCCATTTTCACTATTTGACAGTGTAATAACATCAGCTTTTTCTTTTAAATAAGATTCACTATTTCCCATAGCTACTTTAATAGATACATTATCAAACATAGATAAATCGTTTATACCATCTCCAAGTGCTATCGTATAATCTTTAGAAACATTTAAATAATTTAATAACCAAGTAATACTATTTCCTTTAGAGGTACTACTACTAACAACATCAATAAAAGAATATTTAGTAGGATAAGTATTATCTTGATAAAGTAAATCTTTAGATTGATTGATAACTGTAACATCACTGAAAGCTTCTATTACTTTCTTTATTTCCATTAAAGACTGATAATTACCTGATAACACAAGCTGGGATATTTTTTTATCTGTAAAAGAAGAAAATACACTATCATCTAGTTTTTCTCTATCACTATTTATAGTATTACTATAACGAGTAAGACCAACATCTAAAAAAATCTCAAGCTGATACTTTTTTGCTTTTTCATAAATCATTTTACAAGTTAAATAATTAATAGTATTTTCAAATAATAGTTTTTTATTTTCTACATCATAAATCTGACTACCATTTAAAGCAATAATATAAGATAAAGGAGTATGGAAAAAAGAAGGTATAACTCTATCTATACTCCTTCCTGTTGCTACCACAAACATATAACCATTTCTTATTACCTCTTGAATAGAATGAATGGTTTTATCATTAACCTTACCATTTTCATCACATAAAGTACCATCCATATCAGCAAATATCATTTTCATTTTTATCACATCTTTCTAAAATTAGTATACCAAAGAAAAGAAAAAAATACTTTTTAGGAAGAATAATTTAGAAAATATAATATAAAATAATGTAAAGAGTTAATTGTATTCTACTTATCAATAATATAAAATAAATATGAGGTGAAACTATGAAAGAAAATAAAAAAATAGAAGCAATTACGATTCAAGACAACGAACCATTTTTAATACAAATTTCAAGTTACGTTGATATTAAAAATGATAAAGAATTAATGAATGACATCGATATTTTAGATCAGTTCTGTAAAGAAAATAATGTAATGGCTATGGCTTCCGTCCAACTAGGAATTCCTAAAAGAATCGTCTATTTAAAAAACACAAACTTAGATATCATTAATAAAATTCAAAATAATTCTAATAGTGAAGAAATAGAAAATTATAATGAAAAAAAGGTACTTATCAACCCTACTATTTTAAAAAGAGAAGGTTTAACAGAATACTGGGAAGCTTGTGCAAGTTGTTTAGATAATATGGGTAGAGTTTTAAGACCATATAAAATAGAATTAGAATATTATGATATAGATGGTAACCAAAAAGTAGAAACATTTGAAGGTTTTGAATCTACTGTATTATCTCATGAATTAGATCATCTTGATGGAATACTACATATCGATATTGCTGAAGAAGTAATAGAAATGCCAGCTAATGAAAGAAAAATATGGCGTCAATCTCATGAATATAAAATTTACCAAAAAGATGGAGATTATGACTCATTAAGAGATAAAGGAAAAAAGAAAATTTTAAGATAAGTAATAAATGATAAAATATTTAATATTAAAAAATCATAATGTAACACTTCTATAATAAATTAAAAAAGTAAAATTTTATATAATTAAGTAGTTTAACAGTAAAAACAAAAGTCAATTTTAAAAATTCTCTAAGGGAAAACTTAAAATTGACTTTTAATTTGTATTAAATTCTTAAAATTGGTCATTTTACAGGCTACTTTTTATTTGCTATTATGTGACCGAGGAGGTGAAAAAATGACTAAAGAAAAAGAAGAAGAAAAGAAATTCTATACTGCTAAATATGATCGTGTATTTA
>UQOS01000022.1 GCA_900542735.1 uncultured Mycoplasmatota bacterium
CTATTACATTCCCTTTTCCGTGAATGCCCATTTAATATATCATTCTACTTCTTTTCCGTCAACCCTTTTTGTGAAAATTATTCGATTTTTTTCGACTTTTTACAACTTTTTTCGTTTTTATTAGTTTTTGCCTAAAAATTTTAATTTCATTAGAAAAAGAATGACACTTTATTATATGTTCATTCTTTCTATTTATACACATTTTATTTCAAATTTATATTGGTTATTTCTATTACTTCTTTAACATCATTATATGTTATTTCGACATTATCTTCTTTCTTTATAAAAGGTAATATATTTTTATTTGCCTTTATTGAAACATAATACTTTTGCTTTTCAGTATCTGTTATATAGAAATAACTAGTTCCATCGATACTTACCTGACTAATTGATTCTATTTTAATAGTTTTTGTAATAGACTCTTGATTATTAGCTCCCAACTCAACATTATTTAAATAATTGTCTGCAGCTGTTTTTATTCCTTTTGCACTATCTGTAATAATTACCTTTTGATAATCAGCAACATCTACAAAGGCATACATTTTTACTAAACCAGCGGCGTCTTTTAATGATAATAGATAAGTAGCCCTATTATTTAAGTTGATTAATAATGGAAAAGTGGAATCATAATTCATTTGTTGGACTTGACCTTTAGCACTATCCATAGCAGAGTATTCTTCAGCACCAGGTACAGCATAGAAATTCGTTTCTTTTGTTCTCATATTTGTTAAGATAAATCCAATATTAGATTCATCTGTTGATACTGATGTAATTCCTGTATATAAATATACATCATCATTCATGGTCATATAATTATAACCCGCTGTTGTCTGAACTACATTCTTTTGACCAAAAATGGCGTTTAGAAATCCATCTTTATACTGGCCCCAATCATCAACTTGCTCGATAATTAAATCAGCAGGATATACATGATCTACCCAACTTGGTACTTCACCTATTTTGTATTCTTTAGAATCTCCAGTAATTGGATCTAAAATGATAACTGATGCAATTTCTCTTTTTAACCCGATTGCTGTATATTTGATAGTTGGAATTATCCAATATGGATTACCTTCATTATCTATTTCAAAATTTCTTGCACAAAATATCTTGGTTGGATACTTAAATCTTAAATGTCTATTCAAATCTTTTGAAAAAATAGCTGATGGTACATATTTCATGCCTTTATCTAATTTCACTAAATTAGCTTCACCTGTTACAGAATTTACAGTAATGTAACCTTTTACTCCATCTTCCTTGTTAGATAAATATTTAAAGAATCCATTATATTCTAGTGGTGTTACACGCACTATACTATCCTTATAATTAATTTGTGTATATAAATCAGATACATAAAATTGGGAAACTAATTCTGGCATTTGGCCCATTACACGATCTCCTAATTTTCTGCTTGATTCTTTATCTAATAGTGGGATTTTATTAAAGTCAACTGGAGCTATATTTTTTGTAAATTCTTCTGTTTCATTAATACTGATTCTTTCAGAATAACTTTTTGAATGAAATAATGGTGACATAATAAAATCTATTAGTATAATTCCTAATATGATAACAATAATGGTAACACCACTTCCGATTAGAATTTTAACTGAACGAATTATTCTTCCCTTTTCATCAATTGATAAGCATAATAATGTAATTGTATATATGCTTAATAATAAAATTAAATATACCCAAAAACCAAAACTATGTATATTAATTGCTGGTAATGCAAAATAATAAATGATAAAACCTATTAACAATGTAATAAAAATACTGACTAAATTTCTTTTCACTCTCTCACCTCATTTTCATTATATCATATATTTTTTATATGTTATATTTAAAGTATCAGTAAATAAATTTAAAATTTAAAAAAAACGATTTTACTCTTGCAATTAAGAATAAAATCGATAATTTCAATGGCAGGGGATGAGAGAATCGAACTCCCAACAGTGGTTTTGGAGACCATTATTATACCATTTAACTAATCCCCTATGTCATGTATTATAGCATATCCATTTTTTTATTACAATAACACATATTTATTTTTTTCATATTTTATTATAGGTGATATTATGATTATACAATATACAACGAAAGAATTAGATTTATTAGCTAGGTTAATGAGGGCTGAAGCAGTTGGTGAAGGAGAACTTGGAATGCTTATGGTTGGTAATGTTATTGTAAATAGAACGATTGCTAACTGTTTAACCTTTAAAAATAACACTAGTTTAACGGATACTATTTATCAATCTCCTGGTGGATTTGCAGGAATTAATAGTAATTTGTTTCTTTCTAGTGCTACCACTAAGGAAAAAGATTTGGCTCTACGTGTTATCCGTGGAGAATATTATTATCCAGCAACCAATGCTTTATGGTTTTATGCCCCTAGTGGTAATAGTAGTTGTGTTAGTTTATGGTATGATCAAAAACTATCCGGTAGATATAAAAGTCATTGTTTTTATGATCCTTATCCTAGTGTATGTACTCCAATCCATTAAAAAAGCTTTTAAAGATTTTTTTCTTTAGAAGCTTTTTATCTATCTTGATATTTTTAATTGTTGGCCAATTGATAAATTATTTGATGTTAGATTGTTTAGTCTTTTAATATTATCTACGGTTGTATTAAAATTATTTGCTATTAACCAAAGACTATCTCCTTTTTTAACAGTATAAGTTGTATAACTAGTATCATTTGAAGATGATGGTATTTTTAATTGTTGACCTATTGATAGGTTATTTGATTTTAAATTGTTTAACTCTTTGATAGCATTTACTGTTGTGTTATAGTTATTTGCTATTTTATATAAGCTATCTCCTGGTTTTACAGTATAAGTTATATAGTTATTATTTGGTAGAGTTGGTGTTGGAGTTGGTTGAATAGTTCCTGTTGGGATTACTAATACTTGACCTATTTGTAATTTTGTTGATTTTAAATTGTTAGCTGTAATGATTTCATCTACCGTAACTCCATATTGACCTGCTATTTTATACAAACTGTCTCCACTTTGTACAGTGTAGGTTGTGGTTGTATCTTGACTCTTATTTGGAATTAGTATTTGCTCGCCTACTGTTAGAACGGTAGTACCTAGATTATTTAATTCCATTATTTCTGCAACTGTCACTCCATATTGATTTGCTATTTTATAAAGAGTATCTCCACTTTGTACAGTATAAACAATTGAATCACTTGGATCTGGTTTAATATCAATATCTTCACTTATTATTAATACTTGACCTACTGATAAGTTATTTGATTTTAGATTATTTAAGGCTTTTAAGGCATCAACTGTTAAATTAAATCTTCTAGCTATACTATATAAAGTATCTCCACTTTGTACAGTATAGGTGTTTTCTAATGCTCCATCTGGTGCGATATATGGAACCCCTATGTAATTAGCAACTGCTTTTACAACTGCTTCTACATAATCTAATAGATAATTTTGTAGTTTTACTACATCATTGGGATTATCAATGAAACCATATTCTAGCAATAAAGATGTGGTATTAGGAGTTTCACGCATTATGTAGTAGTAATCTTTAGAAGGATTTTCTGGTAATCTTCTCTGATAGTATTTTCTCATAATTTGTCCTTCTTCACCAATTGCTTCTAAAATGCTTCTAGCAAGTACATCTGTACTTCGTAGGGGGTATACTACTTCAGCACCTTCGCCACCTCCGGAATTTATGTGATTAGCAAGTATTATTACATTGGGGCTAGTTCCAAAGGTGTTAGTCATTGTATTTAATCTTTCTTGTCTAGTTAAAGTAACATCACTATCTCTAGTAATTGCTACTGGTACCCCTAATTCCTTAAAGCGATTATACATATAATTAGCAGCTTTTAAGTTAAAATCTTTTTCTTTTAAATTGCCACTTACTGCACCTGGATCTTCTCCTCCATGACCAGCATCAACAATTATTTTATAATCTCCCATTTATATTCCTCCTCATAATAGTCTATGAGAAGAAACATAAAGTGTTTTTAAATTTAAATCATTTTAAAAATTAATTACCTATTAAAAACAATTTCATTATATATTTTTATACAATTAAAAAAGCTATCTAGAAACTACTCATGATTCATTTTCTAATAGCTTTATTAAATTTTCATTATCAATTATAATCCTTAATTATTGGTTTTGCTTTCTAGAAACAATAGCTACTACTGCTAAACCAGCTATAATGATAATAGCTCCTGTTGCTACTACAGCACTATAATCTTTTTTATTATTTAAATCTTCCATAACATCATAACGATTATCACTTTGGTAAATTTCTAAGATTCTTTCAATTAATTGATCTCCCATTGTTTTATCAGAATTATCACTTAATTTAGTATCAGCACCAAAACCATTTGGATAAGTATATTTTCCAACAATAATATAAGGAACACCATTTGCAGTATCTCCCATATGAGAAGCTACTTTTTGCATTAACTCTGCATTTTCAGAATTATTCCATACTTCATAAGTTACTAATTCAAAATAGTCTCCATATTCTTCTTTGATGCTATTAAACCACTCTAAAGCTGCTTTACAGTAACTACAAGTTTCACCACGGAATACATATACCTTTACTGGTTCTTTATCAGTTTTTGGTTTTTCTACCTCTACTTCAGCATTTGCAGTAAATGGTAGCATCGTTACTACTACTAACAAAATAGCTAATAAACTTTTTAATTTTTTCATGTTATCTCTCCACTTCTATTTGATTTCAACATTATTATACAATATTTTCTTCTGTTAAGTAAATAAGTAAATAATATAAAGAAAAAAACCATATCTGGCTTTTTCATTATTCTTCTATTTTGGTAAGTGTTACTTTAGTTTTGGCTGTTTTACCATTTCTCATATAGGTTACTTCAATTGTATCACCAACATTACATTTATAAAGTTCATATTTTAAATATGCGGCATTTGATACTTTTTCACCATTTACTGCTAGAATAACATCACCTTTTTTAAGTCCTGCTTTATCAGCTCCACTATTTTTGCTAACACTAATTACTACAACACCTTCGTCAATATCATCATCAAGCATTACGCCATTTTGATATAAACGATAACTATCTGTAGCATTTAACATTGTGATTCCAATTAATGGTCTTTCAATTTCGTTTCCTTTTTCTAATTCATCAACATAATTCATAGCATATTCAATAGGAATTGCGAATCCCATACCTTCTATTTCATCTTCTACTAATTTTAAGGAATTAATGCCAATTACTTCTCCTTTTATATTTACTAATGGTCCACCACTATTTCCTGGATTAATAGCAGCATCAATTTGTAGTACCTGCATTACGAAGTCATTCGTTGATGCTATACTTACTTCTACCATTCTATTTTTACCAGATAAAGTTCCTCTCGTTACTGTTCCACGATATTCATAACCAACTGGGGAACCAACTGTAAAAACAGTATCTCCTACATTAGAACTTTGACTAGTACCAGTTTTAGCTACTTGTGTTACATGAGATGCATCAATTTTCACAACAGCTAAATCTAGATACTTGTCACTTCCTGTTACTTCACCTTCTACTTGGTCATCATTTGATAAAGTAACAATAACTTTACTTGCACCTTCTATTACATGATGATTTGTCATTATATAACCATATTTATCATCTTTTTTATAAATAAAACCACTTCCAGATGATGATAGTTTTCCATTTTGATAGTTTTGAATAGTTACTGTTGCATCATAGATTTCACCTACTGCTGTTGAAATTCCAGTTTCATCAATTGTGATGTCATTACTACATTTAATAACACCTGTTGTATTTGTGGTAGTTTTTAAAATTGTTCCAGCATCTTTTTCACCATTTGCTTCTACAAAGTAATACATGGTACCACCACCTAGTAAAAATGCTGTTAACACTGTAATAAGTGATATTATTTTTCCTCTCATTCTTCCACCTTCTTCGTAATATTTGCTATTTGTTGCCAATTTTCTGGAAATCCCATTCGATCTAATACTTTTCCAATCGGAATTGTTTTCAAATTGTACTCTAAATTTTTAATAATATGTTCAATTTCTAGAGTCATATCTTTAAATTCATTATCTTGAAGCATTTCTTTCATAATAATAATTAAGGCAAAAATATCATTCTTACCATAAATATATTCTCCGTCCATTTTATTAATACCTAGCATACTATGGTAAATGGTATCGTTGATTGCTCTTTGCGTATGATTTTCAAACACAATATCTTCATGAGCACATAAATTACGATAATTTGATAAAATAGGCAGATACATAGTTAAAGTATCAATATCTAAATTATAGATATCTGCAATAATTTTTTGGTCCTCTTTCTTTAGTATGGAATATAATTCACCAACAATACCAAAAGATAATACTTTTACTAAAATCCATAATGGAATATAACCATAATTATTTACATAATGGCTAGTGGCACTGTGTTGAGGTGCATTTACTCTTACTTGTCTTTTCATTTTTTTGATTAAATCTTGAACTTGTCTTGATTTATCAGGAGCTGTTGTAAAATTCTTAGGCTTTAAATATTCATGTTCCTTGTATCCGTATTTCTTTGATAATTGATAAGAAATAATAGACTTTATATTATTTTCAATTACTAATAAGTTTTTAAAAATAATATTACGGAATGCTCTATCAAATAAAAATAAGCTATACATTTCATCAAAAGTAGTACCTGGTAAAAAATGCTTTTCGGTTGTTGATTTTAGAAATAGGTGACGATATCCATTTAAAAAGAAATAATTTTCTCTTAATAGGATTTCTTTGGCATATTCTTTATCTGGAATTTCCATTCCTTTATATTCCATTATCATAATTTGTTCTTCTAGATTTTTAAACTCTTTGATTCCCATTGTTCTCACCTAGCATAAATTATAGCACATTAATTGTGTAAAATATATGAAAAAAATGTGAAAAATTATGGTAGAATAATATTACTAGGAGGGTATTATGGCTGGTACAATTACGCACGCTTATTTTAGCCTTGATTTATATGATAAACTTAGTATTCGAAGTAAAGAATTATTAGTTGACTATAAGGAAGATTTAAAATTTTTTGCACAAAACACTGATGTTTTATTTTTTTATAATATTACGAATTTTAAAAAAGGAAAAAAAATTAGAGATTTTGGCTATCGTTCACAAAAGATTAAGACTTATGAGTTTTTTTCTACTTTGATTAATTATATCAAGTATAACGATCATCAATATAATCCACAAGTAATGGCTTATTTATATGGTATGTTATCTCATTATGTTTTAGATAGTACAGTGCACCCTTTTATTATTTATAAGACGGGTAATTTTAATAAAAAAAATAAAGAGACTTATAAATATAACCATTTGCATAATGAAATGGAATCTTACTTCGATAATTATTTATTGACGATTAGAGAAGGAATGAATCCCCATAAGTTTAAGTGTTATCAATTTTGTTTTAATGTAGATTCTTTTGATAAAGAATTGATAGAAGTTATGGACTTTACTTATCAAGAAGTTTTTCATATTCATAATTTTCATGAGTATTATTTTAGAGCTATGAAGCAAATGAAGTTTTTTTATCGTGTTTTTCGTTATGATCCAATTGGTTACAAAAAAGCTTTTTATAGTTTGGTAGATTTTGTATCTCCTAAATCTTTTCTTAGAAAGGTACCTCTTTCTTATCATATTTCTAAAAAAGGAAAAAAGGCTTTTCTTAATTTAGAGCATAAAAGATGGTATAATCCTACTGATAAACGTACTAAGAGTAATGAATCTATTTTAGAACTTTATACTAAGGCATTAGGAAAGACTAGTCATATGATTCAAGAAATTAATCAGTACCTATATTATGATAAAAAAATTAATTTAAAAAAGGTAGTTGGCAATCTTAGTTATGAAACTGGTAAAGATTGTGATAAAGTTAGAGAACTTAAATATTTTGAATTTTAGTTCTTTTTTTCTGGTATGAAAAGTTTATTTTTTTCCAATAATAGTATTGGGTGATACTATGTTTTATAAATATTTACTAATTAGTGATGAGGGTAATAAGGTATTATATCTTTATGTTGATAATAATTTTGAGTTTGGTAGTATGGATTATAAAAAAGATAAAGATAACATTTATTTAAAGGTTAAAAAATATATGGAAAGAATGGGAATTTCTTTTTCTGGTAACAAAGTATGTTTTGTGAAAAATGGAATTATTATTGGTATGATTGATATCAGTGATTATGATTTTAGTTATAATCGTTTGGTAGAAATAATTGATGCCAATAGTAGTGATAAGTTAATTGATATGGAAAAGAGTAATGGTTTAATTGAAAAGTTGAAGTTAAATGAATATATTTTTGGAGTAGTAAGTGGGGAGATGCCAGCTATTTTTAAGGAAGAAAGTTTAAAAGCTCAGGCTGTAATTGCTCGTACTTATGCTCTTAAAAGACTTAAAAATAATTTACCAATTAAAAATTTTAATTCTACTCAAATTTATAGAGATAATCATTATTTAAAGGAAATATGGGGAAATAATTATGAGAATTATCGTAGTAAAATATTAAAGGCTATTCGTGATACTGATAATGAAGTTATTAAATTTGATGGTGATTATATTGATGCTTATTATCATTTATCTAGTAATGGACAGACAGAAGATTCTAGAAATGTTTTAAAGTTAGCTTACCCCTACTTAACTAGTGTTAGTAGTAATTGGGACATTGATAAAGATAAGGTTAGTCGTAGAATTATACCTAATGATTATCTTAGTAAATTGCTTAATATCAAGATAGAAGAAGGTATGAAGGTAGAGATTTTAATGAAAACTATTGGACACAGAGTAAAGTATGTTCAATTTGGTGACAAGGTGTTTGACGGACTAATTCTTAGTAATCGTCTAGGTCTTGATTCTAATGATTTTACAGTTACTGTTGATAAACAATATACTACTTTCACGACTCATGGACATGGACATGGGCTTGGTCTAAGTAAATATGGTGCTGAAGCTATGGCTAGAGCTGGTTATAGTTATCGTGAGATTATTAATCATTATTATCCTAATACTTATATTGAAAAGATTAATTTTGAAAATAAGTAATTACGCTATCGGTAATAATTTTCGATAGCTTTTTTTGATAACTTGATTTTTGCATAAGATACCTTTCGTTGGGGTTTGATAAGAAGCCACATTCTATTAGTACGCCTGGTACTGTTGTGTTTCTGTACATATATAGGTCTGTTTTCTTTAATTTTCTTTTAGAACCTAGTGCTGTTTTAAAATTATTCATTAAGATGGTACCAAAGATTTTATTTTGTGGATTAATACTATTATACAAAACTTCAGCTCCATATTCGGTAGTATCACTGTAGTAGTTAATATGAATAGAAAGATATAAATCTGCTTGGTATTTTTTATACATTAAGATACGACGATACAAGTCGCCTCTTTTTTTTCTTTCGTCCCATTTACTAGATAAATCCTCATCACTTTCTCTAGTCATATATACAATAGCACCTTGTTTCATTAACTGATCTCTTAGTTCTTTCGATATTTCTAAAACAATATCTTTTTCTTCTATTTTTCCATAACTAGTTCCTGGGTCTCTACCACCATGACCTGGATCGACAAAGATTACTTTTCCGAATAATGGCAAGTCGTTATGAATGGCTTTTACTTTTGAAAAAAGAGAAATACTAATTAGAAAAAGAGAAATAATTAGTATACTGTATTTTCTAATAGTCATTTTATCACCTGGTAAAGTATATGCATATTTTTAGTTTATCATAAAATTATTAGTATAGATTTTGTGAAATTCTGCTAATTTTTGACATTTTTTTAAATAAATATTTCCATTTTCTAGCAAAAATTGACGTTTCAGCAAATTTTATTCTGTTTCTAGTTCTAATTATGCTATCATTATTTTTATGTTCGTTAAAAGGAGGGTAAATTAATGGGATTATATCATACTAACTTAGAGGAAAGAGTTCGTGATGTTGATTTAACTAATTCTGCTATTAATAGAATCACTCATTGTCACAATATTGCTTCTGAAGAAATTAGTATTATCAAAGATAATGGCATTAGAGACTTTTATATTATTGATTCTTCTTCTAAAACTCAAATTATGAAACCATTTAATAATGACTTATTTTTATAGCTACTATTTAGTAGTTTTTTTATAGAAAAAAGAGGCTATCTTTGAAATAGTCTCTTTTCTTATCCAATATCCTAACGTTTTGAGAATTGTGGTGCACGACGTGCTTTCTTTAAGCCTGGTTTTTTACGTTCTTTCTTACGAGCGTCACGAGTAATAAATCCAGCTGCTTTTAATGGTTTTCTAAAACTGTTTTCAGAATCTTTAGCAGTTGTTGAATCATAACTTAATAATGCTCTAGTAATACCTAAACGAATTGCTCCAGTTTGTCCTGAGAATCCTCCACCAGTTACATTTACTTCAACATCGAAAATTTCGTTTGTATTTGTAAGAACTAATGGTTGCATTAAATCCATAATAAGAGTTTCATATGGTAAATATTCATGTACATCTTTACCATTGATTGTTACTTTACCTTTTCCTGGAATTAATTTTACTCTAGCAACACTAGTTTTTCTTCTACCAGTTCCAGTATAAATTTTATCTTTTGCCATATTACCCTCCTACTTTAACTCAATCACAACAGGTTTTTGAGCTTGTTGATTATGAGTTTCTCCTTCATATACAAATAATTTTTTATACATTTGTCTTCCTAAACGGTTATGTGGAAGCATTCCTTTTACGGCTCTTTCCATCATTTCAATTGGATATTTTTCTTTCATTACTCTAGCTGTTCTTTCTCTTAATCCACCTGGATACATAGAATGGTTGTAATACATTTTTTGATCTAATTTGTTTCCAGTTAATTTTACATCTTTAGCATTAATGATAATGATGTAATCTCCACAATCTACATGTGGTGTGTAAGTAGGTTTATGTTTTCCTCTTAACATGTGAGCAGCTTTAGCAGCTACTTTACCTAATGGTTGATCTTTGGCATCAATAACATACCATTTACGATCAACTGTTTCTTTTTTTTGCATAAAACTTGTCATATTTTTTTCTCCTTTTATTTTTTCCGTTCTAATTAAGTTTTCCCAGGACTTGATTAGAAATATGGAATCTATAAAATGTACCAGTTAAAATTATATTATAAACAGGTGTCAAAGTCAATTAAAATGTGCTTTTTTTCTAAATTATTGACATTAAAACACGCTTTTTTCTAATCTTTTACAACTTTTTTTAGTTCTAGCAGGTTATTAACTCTTTCATTGCGGTCAAATCTTGTTAATATATCAATTTGCTGTTGTCTATTAGTTGGAATTGGAAAACCATAACCAAAGTCAGGATTTTCTTTAATCAATCTCATGCTACAAAATAATTCATAGTCTTCCTGTTTAATATCGATACAGGTTATTGATGATAGTTTGTTAGCTATTCTACCTGCGTATACTCTAGTAGTCAAGTTACTATTTCTGTTAAAAATTATTTTTCTTAAATCACTATATAACTGATAACTAGAATGGTAAGTAACTTGTGATAATTTAGTACCACTAAGTTTATATATTTTTAGTGATTTAATTAAACTATTAATATCTGTAATTTTGACTTCTTGACTTTCTATTTTAGGTATATTGACTAAGGCCTCCTCTAGTTGATGATATAAACTTTCTAATTTATTTTTAATGTCTATACGACTAGCATTTGTTAATTTATGTTTTAATAAATCCTTTATTATTGTTCCTATAATATAGTAATCATAATCAGTTATTAGATTATTACTTCTTTTCTTCTGAATATAATTATATACATCTAAAGTCTGTTCTAACAGTTCAATATATTTACTATATGTTATATGATTATTATACCCAGGTGATAAATTTACTATTTTATCTATTAAGTTATTTAGTTTAACATCTAATTTTTTCATTTTAATACCATACTTTCTTTAAGTATAAGCCTTCTGGTGGGGCTGTTTTTACTGATTTAGTTCTATCTTTGGCATCAATTATATTAGGTACTTCTTTTACCTCTTTTTTACCACTACCTACATATAGTAAAAGTCCAACCATATTTCTTACTTGATATTTCATAAAACCATCTGCTTGAAAAGTTATTTCAATGATACCATTTTTCTCTTTAATATTTGTTTTAAAGATAGTTCTTACTTTATTTTCTCTTTCATCTTCACTCGATACGAAAGATGTAAAATCATGAGTGCCTTCAAAAAAATGGATTGCCTCTTTCATAGCAGTAATATTTAATGGTTTATTATACTGATAGATATAATTTCTCATCATAGGATTATATTCTTTTATATTTATTTTATATACATATTCTTTCTTTTTTGCTGAAAATCTTGCATGAAAATGATCTGATACTAACTTAACATTAATAATATGAATGTCAGCTGGAAGATTAGAATTTAATCCTCTTTTTATTTTATATATAGGAATGGAAACACCTAAGTCAAAATGTGCTACTTGATTAATAGCATGTACACCTTTATCAGTTCTACCAGAAGATTGAACTGTGGTATAGGTTTGCCTATTTAAATAACTGACTGCTTTTTCTAACTCATTTTGTATTGTTCTTAAATTTGGTTGCAGTTGATAACCATTAAAATTAGTACCATCATAAGAAAAATCAATTCGATAGCGCATGATTACCTCCCATAAAAACAAGCTAAGAAAAAGATAATGGTATGAATAATAATGTAATTAGTATCCCAACTTTCCCAACTTGGCTTTTCCATGTATGTTCTTTCACTGGAATTATTATAAAATCTTAGCTTATTCATCTGCATAAAATCTTGCATTTGATCTTTCGTTTTACGATAAGATTGTTTTAATATAAAATTTAGAAAGTTAAAATTATACTTTATAGCATAGTCATCTTTTAATAACCATAGTTTTTTAATATTATTTTTAAAATATTTTCCAAAATAGATTATATATAAAACTTTGTATGTAATTTGTTTTTGTTGAAAACGATATAGTGTACTTTCTAGTATGTATCTTAGTTCAGTCGCTTTTGTTACCTTTTTCAACAACATTGTGTAAATAATTAGAATTAAAATTTTAGTTATCCACAGAAACTGTGGATAAAATATATTCAAGATATTCATTCCTAGTGAAATAAGATTTATTTTTAATATATTAGGGTATTGTTTCGTTATTACTAATAAAAATACATTGACAAATATTATAAATAATGGTTCATTTACTAACACCAAAGCAAGCATTATCATTAGATAAGAAATTGTTTTCGTTATAATATTTACTTCTTTTATAATAGAATCTGTATTAAACATGCTTATACACATCCTTTATTAAGTCTCTGATATCACGATGATAAGATAACTTTACTTTTTTTTCTTTCGCAAGCATAGTAAATTTTATCAAATCTGGTACATCTACTTCATTTTCTTTTAATAGATTAGTATTTTGGTATACTTTTATCGTATTATCTGCTGCTAAAATACGACCTTTTTTAAGTATTACGATATCATCTGTTATTTCATATAAAATATTCGCATTATTACTAGCAATTATAACAGTCTTATGGTACTTTTCTTTTAGGGCTTTTATCAACTTTATTAATTTTTTTTGATTACTATAATCTAATTCCACAAATGGTTCATCAAAAATAATGATACTTGGATTATAAATTAAACTAATTGCTACTTGAAGTAATTTTTTTTCACCACTAGAAAGACTTTTTATCTTTTTGTTTAGACATGATTTATTTAGTCCTACCATTTCTAAAGACTGATCTATTTTCTTCGTAATATCTTTGGGTTGATATGATAAACGAGAAATTAAAAATGTAAATTCTTCTATCACATTATCCGTAAAGAATTGATCAAAAGCATTTTGATGAATTAAGGAAACTTCTTTTCTTATTACCTTTAAGTTTTCTTTTATTAATGGTATTTCTCCTACTATAATATTTCCATTAAAGCTAAGACTAGCAGCATCTATTATTTCACATAAAAGTGTTTTATATTCACCTGTAATACCAGTAATATGATTATCTTCTATTTTTAAATTAATATGATCTAATACTTTTTTATTTTTATAGCGATAGCCAACATTCTTTAAAGTTATTTCCATAAGTCATTCACCAACCTGTTTATATCCATTTCTACATGGTCTATTAATTCATAAAACTCTAACTTTAATGATAAATCCACCATAAAAGGAAGACTAATTCCTAAGCGATTTAATAGGGTATCTTCTTTTACTACTACATTAGGAAGCCCTTCCACTACGATATTTCCTTTATTTAAAATATATAGATAATCAGTATCTAGTGCATCTTCTAAATTGGTAGACATTAAAATAATAGTTAAGTTATACTTGCTTTTATAATCAGTCAAAGCTTTTTTCATTTTTTCTTTTGTTTTTTTATTCATCATAGAAAAGGCATTATCAAGGACTAGAATTTTTGGTTCATGAAGTAGAGAAATCACTAATAAAAGTTCTTGTTTTTCTGAATTAGTTAAATCACTAGTTTTTTTATCTAATAGTTTTGGTATATCAAATAAACTAGCAAGCTCTAATATTTTCTTTTCTATTTGTTTAGGTTCCATATTTAAGTTTTCTAAAGGAAAAGCCATTTCTTTGTAGACATCTTCAAATAAAAAATGATTAAGACTATTTCCAAACACAATACCAAGTTCTTTTGAATGATCTTGAAATCTTTTATCATTTACATAAGAATAACCTATAATAATACTATCTTTACTAGGAAGTATACCAGCAATTAATTTAGTTAATGTAGTTTTACCACTTGTATTATTTCCAACTATGCCAATATAACTATTTTCTTTCACAGTAAGATTAAAGTTTTTGAAAATGGTAGTTTTATCGTATTTATAGTTTAAATTTTTTATTTCTAAAATATTTGACACTTCTACCACCTCATTTTGCCTTATTATTATACTCGATTATTTGTTTTAATTCAACGAAAAAAATACTATTTCTAGTATTTTTAGGGTTCTATTTTACTTTTTTCTTTTGAATTCTATAAGTAATTGCCATAAGTTTTTTATCTGATACAAATCTTCCAAAGAATTTAGCGCATTTCATTTTAAATCCTGGAATAATTAACATTTTTCCTTTTAACATCTGGTCAATCGCATATTTAGCTACATAATCAGCTTTTAATGGTTTTACTGAGAATCTAACACCTGCTACTTTATTGAAGTTTGTATCAACAGGTCCAGGACATAAACAAGATACTTGTACATTTACTTTGTCTTTTTTATTTTCATAGTTAATAGCTTCTGTTAAGCGATAAACATAAGATTTCGTACTATAATAAGTAGCCATTAATGGTCCAGATTGAAAAGCAGCTGATGATGCCACATTTAGAATATAGCCTTTATTTTTTCTTTTCATATCTTTTAAGAATAATTTTGTTAGAATATGAACAGCTTTAATATTAATATCTATCATATTTAATTCTTTAGATAAATCTGTTTCTGTAAAATTTCCAAATAGACCAAAGCCTGCATTATTTACTAAAATGTCGATGTCATCATTTTTTACTAATACATATAAAGACTTTATATCTTCTACTTGTTGAAGATCCATAACGATAATTTTAGGTTTATGAGTTAGTGTTTTGGCTACACTTTCTAGTTTTTCTTTATCACGTGCTACTAAAATAATTTCATAACCAATACTATCTAAATATTTTGAAATTTCTAATCCTATTCCGGAAGATGCTCCTGTTACTAAAGCTTTCATATTACCACCCTACTATCATTATAGCACCCATTTGTGTATTTTTAAAACATTTTTTTCTTAGAAAAGATGAAAAATAATAAGAAAAAATAGTTTAATTAAAGTAACTAAACTATTTTATCAAACAATTATATATTTTTGCTACCACCCATTATCTGTTCTACTTCTTCATCAGTAATGGTATCTTTAATAGAATCTACTCTATTTGAATAAGTTTCAAAGCAGTAAAATAAATTAGAATTGTCCATATTAGCCATATTTTTGATAAAATCTAAATCTTTTAAATCTAATTTATCTTCATCTGGAGTTGATAAATTGTATTCTTTAATATCTTCATTTTCTGCTTTAATAAATGTTGCCCAGATTTTTTCAGGAGATTTTAGTGTTTTAACTCCATTTATAGTTTCTAATAAACTATCACTATCTACTTGAAACAAAGCAAAAGCAAGCATAGGATCTATTTCTTGGTATAAATCATTTTCTAGTAATGATAATATAAATTTTCTACCTAATTCTGTTCCAAGATTATCAGGATAATATTCAGTACTACAAATATCTTGATACATATTAATTCCAGAAATTGCAGTTTCATTTAAATTGCCAACTATATTACCTGCTTTCTTATACTTATCTTGAAGTTTCATATAATTTTCTACTCCAATACTAGCTATATAGAATAATGCACTTATGTATTCTTTTACGCCAGCAATATAGCTTTCTTCATCATCATAATGAGAAGCTACAATATCTGTCATTTGAAATTTAGGATTATTTAATACTAGTTGTAAATTAGTCATAAAATAATCATCTGCTAATTCTTTATTATCTATATTTTCAGCATTTGCCTTTAAAATTTCTCTATAATTTTCATCTTTTAATAAATCTATAATACCATATGTTTCCATACATTGAATGGCACTTTCTAGATTATCTTCTGTTTCTTCAACATCAGCTTCATAAGAAATAGAAACAGAAGAATTTTCTAGATTTTCTAACTTTTCTTCTAACATTTCTTTTTTTACTTCTCTTCTATCAATTGCCTCAAAGTAATCATGTTCAAAATCTTCCCTTGATTTTAAATCTTCTATTTCTTGAGTAAGAGTTTTTAATTCTTCTTCCAATTCCTGTTCCATGGTATCTCTTTTTCTTAATTCTAGATATTCTGGAGATAAAGCCTCTAATCTTTTTCTAGATAACTCCTGTAATTTTAAAATATTCATATATTTTCCATTCTTTCTGATTTAATTCTACCACCAACCATTTTTGTCAATATTGTTGAATCTAAATTTACAGATTAATTTACATTTTTCCAGAACAAAAGCACCAATAACTGGTGCCCTTTTTATTACTTATTTATTTTTTGCATGTTATTATTTATTACTGTTTCAATATTTTTCTTACCTAAATAGAAAAAGTCGTATGGCTCTCTTTCCTTTAAATAAGCTAACGCTCTTTTACCATATTGAAGTTTATCTTCATTGCTAATAAACTTTTGCATAGTACTTTCTATTTCAGTTTCCATAATTGATTTTATCATTGGTAAGATACTATCTCTTTCTTCAGAAAATTCTATTTTACTACTTAATCTATAAAATCTTCTATCAGTATTTATCATTGCTTGACTTATTTGGTAATTATTTATAATGGTAGATAGGATATGATTATTTAATCTATCATATTCTCCTTCATCATAATGAATATCTGCTCCCATTTTACCTGTTTCTATATTTCTATAAAAAAACTTTGATTTTACTGGCTCAACATAGGAAACATTTGCATATTTTTTAGCTAATCTTCTTAATTTATTATTAATTATATTGACGATGTTAATACCTAAAAAGTTAGGAGCACCACATATATATAATTGAATGTTGGTACCAAACTCTCTATTATATGATTGAATATACTTCAAAATAGCTTCTAGGCTTGTTAAATCTCTCTTAATTCCATAAGTTAATTTCTGAGATAGTTTTCCATCTCTAGTTATATTATCTAGAAATGAACCGGTACATCCATTATAAACAATAATATTTGCTAAAGCATCATCTTTATTTTGAAGTATATCTTGCAATCCTTTATTTTCTTTCATGTGTAATGGATAAAAATAATCTATCATTTGATAATCCAAAAATGATACCGACATACTAGTTGGACCGTTTCCATAGTCGTTTCTATTCATGACATTGATTTCTGATTCCTTAATATTTGACACTAACCACTCAAATAAATGCTCATCATCATTATTTTGAGTTCTGGCAAAAGCATGTCTTTCTAAAGATATTCCATTGGAGTTCATTATCTGTTGGATACTTTCATTTCTAAGTAATAATGGTTTTATTGTTCTAAGCATTGAATAACCTGAAGCAATAGAATTTCCATAACTAGTAATACTTAGATTTTTAATATCTTGACTTTTTAACATAGTGGCTAATTTTTGGTTTAACTGTTCTTGTTCTTGTAAAACAGGATTATTTATTTTCATTTTTATCTCCTTATTTATTGGTAGCAATAATTTTTTAATACTTGCTCTTTCATGTAACATTGCCCTTAAATTGTGTATATTATACCATGCTTAAGAACAAAAGAATAAAAATTAAAATTTTTATTCATCTTGGTCGTTGCCTTCCAAGTTTCCTACTTCATAGATAGAGTACCCTCTATTCTCCATAGGCTTAAATTCCGATAGT
>UQOS01000023.1 GCA_900542735.1 uncultured Mycoplasmatota bacterium
CTATAAGTAAACTCTGTGTTATAATGTATACAGATGCAAGAAATTGCATACAATAAAAAAGAGATACACTTGATTTTGGTTTGTTAGGTGTTTTCTCTATTTGTATTTTTTGGGTAGAAAACACCGTTTCAAAGTTGATTCGGTGTTTTCATTTAAGTTAATCCTTATTTTTAAGGACTATGATAGTGTATAACTGAAAGTAAACGTAAGTAAACAACAATTTGACTATAAGTAAACTCTATGTTATAATGTATACAGATGCAAGAAATTGCATACAATAAAAAAGAGATACACTTGATTTTAGCTTGTTAGGTGTTTTCTCTATTTGTGTTATTGAATGTGAAAACACCGTTTCAAAGTTGATTCGGTGTTTTCATTTAAGTTAATCCTTGTTTTTAAGGATTATGATAGTGTATAACACTATAATTGCAAATGCAATTACTAATTCCAAAAGAATTAATCCTTTCTATCATTATTAAAATCATAGAAATCACCTCTATTCTATCATCAATAGATGAACAAATAGAGTAAAACACCTAACTATCTTATGTATCTCAATAAAATTATATAATAAACTAAAAGTAAACACAAGCTAAAATTATATCTTTTAAGGAATTGTGTTTTTCTATGTTTTATGATATTATTTTATACATAGTAGAAAGAGGTAAGATTTATGAGTTTTGATGTAGTTTTATTAATAGTATTAATTGTAGCAGGAGTTTGTTTTTTTAGAAGAGTTGATAGTAGTGTTTATTTTATTGCTTCTTTAGATATCTTCTTTAGAATATTAACTTTTATTAAAAATAATTTAGGAGTAGGAGAAATTAGTAGTTTTATTAGTAAATATTTTCCTGAAAGTATTCCTAGTATTATTTATAAATATACAGATGGTGTAGTTAGTACAATATTAATATGGATATATGTTTTAATGTTTGCAATGTTTTTATTTTATACAGTTAGAATTTTATGGAAAAAAAGATAATATTATCAGTCAACTTAGGTTGACTTTTATTATTGTATATTGGTTAACTAATTGTATAATAATAAAAAATAGAATTGACACTACATCTTATTGAGTGTAAAATGATAATAGGATAAATGATACCAAAAAGGTAGTACATAAATTCTAAAAAATAGTAAAGACTAAGCAGTAGGAGGTCTATTTACAAATGAAAAATAAAAAGAAGCAAATAATTATTACATTAATAGCTATTATTAGTTTAATAGTAATAACAGTAGGAGTAACTTATGCATTCTTTAATTATGCAAAAGAAGGAACAACAGATAATACGATTCAAACAGGAACTATTACATTTTTGTATACAGAAGTAAGTGGAGTAGGAAAAGGAATTTCTTTAACTGAAGCATATCCTGTTAGTGATAGTATAGGTAAAGTTCAAGTAGGAGAAGGAAAAGTATTTGATTTTAAAGTAACATCAAATATTTCAATGAATTCTAGTATTGGTTATCAAGTAACAGCTAGAAAGAAAACAGGATCTACATTAGATGATAGTGCAGTTAAAGTATATCTAACAGAAGTAAATGGTACCGAACAAGAATTATTACTAAGTAAATATTCAGAATTAAGTCAAACTGATAGAATAGATGCAAATAAATATATTGAAAAAGTATTATATGAAAGTAGAGTACCAGCAAATACAGCTAATTATGAAAAGAATTTTAGATTAAGAATGTGGGTATCAGATGATACAGATTTTTCGGATGGTTCTATGAATGATAAAATATTTACACTAACTGTAAATGTCTATGCTGATGGAAAAGTAGTAACTAGTGAAGAACAAAATTCTTATAGTAATGCAAATATTAAAAGCGTATCTGTTGATAATACAGAATTAACAAAAGTAATAAATAAAGATTATCAATATGAAACAACATTACCAGAAGGCACAACCAGTACAACCTTAGATATTGAAACAGAAAACAAATATGCCAGTGTTACAGTTGAAAAGATAGATAGTTTAGCTTATAGTGAAACTACTTCAAATATAAAAAGATTATCTACTAAAAAAACATTAGACCTAAATTCAGGAGATAATTACTTTAAAGTTACGGTTACCAGTGAAAATAAAGAAACTACTAATGAGTATAAGATTAAAATTAGTGTGATTGAATCAGTTTCAATTTTTGGTAAACAATATTCAGTAATACAAAAGGAGCCAACCCTTACTACTTCAAGTAATAATACAAATGATGAAAGTGGATTATATGCATCAACTGCTACCAATACAGGTAAACCTACTTACTATTTTAGGGGTAATGTAGAAAATAATTATGTTTCATTTGCTGGATTTACATGGAGAATCGTAAGAGTAAATGAAGATGGAACAATCAAAATCGTAATGCAAGATGGAATTAATAGTAATGCTCGTTATAATTTTAATTCAAACTATAATAATTATACATATATGTACTATACAAATAGCCAAGCTAAGACTCAACTTGAAAATTGGTATCAAACAAATATAGGAAGTAAGTTAGATTTAGCTAAAAATGTAGTTAGTGGAGCTTATTATTGTGAACAAGCAAAAGCAAAACAATCTGATAGTGCTACATCAGGAAGTGCTACAATGACTACTTATAATAAATATACTCCAGACTTTAAATGTAGTAGTGATGGAAATGGAAAAGGAGTAGTAAATGTAAGTGTAGGATTACTAAGTTATGATGAAGTAGTCTATGCCGGTGGTTATTATGGTAAAGAAAATCCTAATTATTATTTACGCAATTACAAGCATTTTTGGACGATGAGCCCCGCCGGATTCCAGAGTTCTTCATATGTATGGAATGTACGTAGCACAGGCGACATGAATAAAAATTATACTGGTGATACTAACACATTACGCCCAGCAATAAATTTAAAAACAGATGCTCGTATATCTTTAGGAGATGGCACCAAAGAAAATCCATTTGTGGTCGAATAAATTGATAAAGAAAGAAATTTTATAGGAATTCTTTCTCTTTTTCTTTGCAAGAATTTTATTTTATTGTATAATGAGTTATAGAATAGTAAGGAGGAAGCTAGTGAATGAAAAAAATATATACTGGTATTGATTTAGGTAGTTTCAGTATTAAGATAGTAGTATGTGAAGTAGTAAATAATAAATTTCATGTATTAGCTGCTTCTAATACTAGATGTAAGGGTATCAAAAATGGTCTTGTTACAGATATGGAAGAAGCAAGTATTTACTTAAAAAAAGCAAAAAAAGAAGTAGAAGATATGTTAGGTATTACGATAGATCAGGCAGTAGTAACAGTACCTTCTATTGATAAAGACTTTGATATAGTAGAAGGAAAAGTTAATGTAGAAGATGAAAATAAAATGGTATCAGCAACCGATATTAATAATGTTTTCCAAGATGCTGTTTTAGGAAGAGTAAATGAAACTAAAGAGTTAATTACCATTACGCCTATCTTTTTTCAAGTCGATGATAAAGAGCCAGTAAAAGATCCTAAAGGTATGGTAGGAGAAAGCTTATTCGTAAAAGCAGTTATTACTTCGATACCAAAAGAAAATTTTAGAAATACTGTTAATTTATTAAAAAACTGTGGCATTACACCAGTAGATGTTACATATGGCATTATGGGAGATTACTACGAAGCAAGAAATATAGATTTTGATAAAAGTGTTTCTGCTATTATTAATATTGGTTACTCAAAGACAGAAGTTTCTATTTTTAATAAAGGAATTATGATAAAAGATGAAATGATTGATAGTGGAAGTAAATTAATAGATAAGGATTTATCATATGTCTATAATTTAAAACGCAGTCAAGCAAGGGTTTTAAAAGAAAACTTTGCTGTTAGTAATACAAGATATTCTGATGTTAATGATACCATCGAATTAACTAATAAAAATGGTGATGATATTACCTTGAATCAATTAGAAGTATCAGAAGTAGTAGAAGCAAGATTAGTAGATTTATTAAGACTTGCTAAAAAACAAATTAATATCTTAACAAACCGTGAAATTAGTTATATAATAATCACAGGGGGAATAAGTGAACTAGCAGGTTTTGAATATGTAGTAGAGAATGTTTTTGATAGGAGATGTTCTATTTTAGATATAAATACTATGGGAATTCGTAGTAATATGTATTCTAGTAGTTATGGAATTGTTAAGTATTTTCATAATAAGCTTGACTTGAGGGGATTATCTTATTCTATGGTAAGTGAAAAAGAAGCAAATAATTTAATATCAACAAAAGGAAAAACACTAAATAATTCACATGATAATATTATTAGTAAAGTATTTAGTTATTTTTCTGGCGAATAAGGAGGATGTATATGTTTAATAGTTTAGAAATGGACCAACTTGCTAAAATAAAAGTAATAGGTGTTGGTGGAGCAGGATGTAACGCTGTAAATAGAATGATTGAATCAGGAGTAAAGGGAGTAGAATTTATTGTTGCAAATACAGATTTGCAAGTGTTAAATAATTCAAAAGCAGATGTAAAGATTCAAATTGGAACTAATCTTACAGATGGACTTGGTGCAGGAGCTAATCCAGATGTAGGAAGAGAAGCTGCAGTTGAGAGTAAAAAAGAAATAGAAGATGCCTTAAGTGGAGCAGATATGATTTTCGTAACTTGTGGTATGGGTGGAGGAACTGGTACTGGTGCTTCTCCTGTTATTGCTGAAATTGCGCAAACACTTGGTGCATTAACAGTAGCAATCGTTACAAAACCATTTGGCTTTGAAGGAAAACGTAGAATGGAAAATGCTTTACGAGGTTTAGATGAATTAAAAAAACATGTAGATACCTTAATCGTTATTCCAAATGATCGTTTAAGAGAAATTATTGATAAAACTACTCCAATGCTAGAAGCGTTTAAAGAAGTAGATAATGTATTACGCCGTGGTGTTCAATCTATTTCTGACTTAATCGCTGTGGTTGGACTTGTAAACCTAGACTTTGCTGATGTAAAAGCAGTAATGCAAAATTCAGGAAAAGCAATCATTGGTATCGGTATTGGTATGGGTGAAGATAGAGCAGTAGAAGCTGCCCAACAAGCTGTTTCTTCTCCACTTCTTGAGACAAGTATTCAAGGAGCAACCAATGCTATTATCAATGTAACAGGTGGCGTAAATTTAACTTTATTTGAAGCAGAACAAGCTGCTGAAGTAGTAAGAGCTGCATCTAATACAGATATCAATACTATATTTGGTTCTGTTATCAATGAAAATTTAACAGATGAAGTTATCGTTACCGTAATCGCTACTGGTTTTGATAAAAACGAAAAAACAAAAGAACCTCTTTATAATAATGTTCAAAATGGTGCTAGAAGAAGTGCTCCTCGTGAAATTGAAGTCATGGATGATGACTTTGATGATGATGGGGACGATGATGATTTCCCAATTTTCTTACAAAATAAAAACTTTTAAAAGAAAGAATCCGTTCTTTCTTTTTTCTTTTTCTTGTGGTATAATTTAGCTACTTTGTGTAGTAGGGGTGAAAAAATGAAAGTCGGAATATATACATTAGGTTGTAAAGTAAACACTTACGAAAGTGAATATGTGATGTCTTTATTTAAAGAAAAAGGTTATACCATTTCTGATTTTGATGATGAGTGCGATATTTATATTATTAATACTTGTAGTGTTACCAATCAAAGTGATAGTAAAAGTAGAAAAATTATAAATCAAGCAATTCGTAAAAATCCACACGCTTGTATTGTAGCTATGGGGTGCTTTATTGAAGCAAATAAAGATATCAAAATAGATGGTGTCGACATTTTAATCGGTAATAAAGATAAAAGTAAAGTAGTAGAATTAGTTGAAGACTATTTTAAAACTAAAAAACAAATAGTCAATTTGTACCAAGACCTAGGAAATGACTTTGAAAACATGGAAATTAAAACTTTTGAAGGTAGGACTAGAGCTTTTGTGAAAATTCAAGATGGTTGTGAAAACTTTTGTAGCTACTGTATTATTCCTTATGTACGTGGAAAATGCCGTAGTAAAAAGCCTGAACAAGTAGTAGCAGAAATTAGTGAATTAGTAAAAAATGGCTATCAGGAAATTGTTTTAACTGGTATTCATACTGGTAATTATGGTCGCGATTTAAATACTGATTTTGCTTCTCTTTTAAGAAAGATTGTGAAAATACCTAATCTATATCGTTTACGAATTTCTTCTATTGAGATTACAGAATTAACAGACGAAGTTTTAGATATCATTGAAAATAATGAAGTGGTTGCTAATCACTTACATATCCCTTTACAGTCTGGTAGTAATTTTATCTTAAAGAATATGAATCGTAAGTATGATACTAAGTATTTTGAAGAAAAAATAAATTATATTCGTAGTATCAGACCTTCTATTTCCATTTCTACTGATGTGATTGTTGGTTTTCCTGGTGAAACAGAAGAAGAATTCTTAAACTCTTATCGTTTTTGTGAAAAAATGCAGTTTTCTAAAATTCATGTATTTCCATATTCTGTTAGAAAGAATACACCAGCTAGTAAGTTTCCTAATCAGATTCCAGGTAATATTAAAAAAGAAAGAGCTAGAAAATTGATAGAATTATCAAAGAAAATGGAAGAAGACTATATGAAAGAGTTTTTAAATACAGAAGTAGAAGTATTAATGGAACATTCTAAAGATCATATTAGTTATGGCCATACTAGTAATTATTTAGCTATTAAAGTATTAGGAGATTACAATAGTGAAGATATTATTAAGGTAAAAATTTCTAGTCTTGAATATCCAAACTGTCTTGGAGAAGAATTAATAAAGGAAAGATGATAAAATGAAAAATAGACAAGTAGATTTACATATTCAGAGTGAAAATGGTAGTTTTGTAGTAAGAGAAGAAAAGATTTCTAGAATTTATATTGTGTTTCCACTTTTTAGGGAAAATGTTTCTGTTCGCCTAAAGAAAGATTTTCTTCCTACATTATCTTTTTATGATGAAGCAGCTAATACTACTGTTTATGAAAAAGGAAATATCATTAGTGTTTATTCACTTAATCCTATTTCTAAACAAGTAACGATTTTCTTGCCACAAAATACTTTACATAATATTGATGCTAGCTTAGAAAATGGAAATATTACTTTACAGAAAGTAAATGCAAATTCTATTAAATTAAATTTATTACGAGGAAATGCTAAGATTAAAGATTCTAATATTTCATCTTTAAAAGTAGATGGTATTACTTCTAACATGGAAGTAGTAAATAGTGTTGGTAATGATTATTCACTTACTACGAAAACTGGTAATATTTATATTCATGGTAGTAGTCCTATTTCCTGTGTATTAGGTACTATGATTGGAGATATTGCTGTTAATTTAAAAGATGATGAAAAAGAGAAAGCAAAGATTGATATAAATGCTAAAAGGGTAGATGGATCTATTAGTTTATTAGGAGAAAATTATGAAAAGCATCTTTACTGTATTGCGCCCCATGGCCGAGTTTTAGGAAATATTTATAAATAATATATTTAAATTTATAGCTATCTGTTATATAATTAATATAGTAATTGAGGTAAGGTGAAAATATGGAAAAACAAGAATTAGATTTAACACTTATGAATATTGCTAATAAAAATAGTGAAATGAATAAAGAATTCTATCAAAACTATGTAAATAAAAGTAAGAAAGCTAGTAAGCAAGAAATACATGGTAAAACTTATGTTGGTAGTAAAAACAAAAAGCTATATAGAACTATTGGCATAGTGATAGCAGGAATAGCTGTTATGGCTGGAGTTACTGCAGGAGCTAGAATAGGTGAAAAAGTATCTACTTATGATAGCGTTTTAAAAGCTAAGATGGAGCAAGAATTAAATAAGGATCAAATTGCGGCATATCATAATGATCAAGATAGAACGAATAGTATTAATAATTGGTTTGATAAAAATAGTGACATAAATGCTGCTAAACAAGAATTAAATCCTGATGATTATAATCTTCATGAGGCACGTATTACTGATAGTGATATTGAGTATCTTCCATTTGAAGCTGAAAGTCTCTTAACAGAAAAAGATCAAGATGCTATTCATTTGGCAGCTGATAAAGTAATTGAAGAATATAAAGGTAGGGCTAGATAATGATAGATAATAGTTGTGTGGTATTAGATGGTATAAAATATCAGGTAGTAGATAAAATTAAAGTAGAAACAAAAGAATATGTTTATTTAGTAAATGAAAATGATAAAAATGATATCTGCTGTCGTAAAGAAATAGAAGAGAATGGAAAAACTTTTCTAGTTGGTCTAGATAGTGATGAAGAAGTTAATCTTACTTTAAAACTTTTTCTAGAAAAACACCAAAATGAAAGATAAACTATTAAAAAGTTAGTATAATATCCTTAAGGGATATTTTTTTTGGAGGTAATTATGGCTGCATGCATAAAGGGAATTTTTAAAAGATATATTTTTAAAAGTGATAGTGGTTATGTAATAGGATTATTTAAAGTAAAAGAAACTAATAATAATGATTTAGATGATTTTATTGATCATACTATTACTTTTACTGGTTATTTTCACGAATTAACACTAGATGATACTTATTTATTTAATGGTTCTTTAGTTGAACATGAAAAGTATGGTAGACAGTTTCAAGTAGATAGTTATGAAAGAGTTTTACCAGAAGAAAAAGATGCTACGATAGAATTTTTAAGTAGTGGTCTATTTAAAGGAATTGGTGAAAAGACAGCTGAAAAAATTGTGTCTTATTTAGGAAAAGATACCTTAACTACTATTTTGGAAAACCCTAGTAATCTATTATTAATTCCTGGTATTACGAATAAACAGATTAATATCTTAAATAAAACCTTAACAGAGTATGAAGCTAGTTATCGTACAATTGTTTCTTTAGGAGAACTAGGCTTTTCTACTAGAGATAGTTTACTTATTTATAATAAGTATAAAGAAAAAACAACTACTATTTTAAATGATAATATCTATTTGTTTTATGAAGATATTTTAGAGATTACTTTTAAGAAAGTAGATACTATCGCTATTAAAAGTGGATTGTTACCAAATGATATTAGAAGAATAGAAGCAGCTATTTTATATGTTATTAATGAAGTATGTAATTTACTTGGTCATAGTTATTTATTCAAAGAAGAAATTATGAATTATGTTGTTCGTATTTTAGGCGAAAGAATTACGATAGAAGAATTTGATAGTGCCCTAGTAGAATTAGAAAAAGATAGCAAAATAATAAAAATTAATGAAAAATACTATCTAACTGCTATGTATGAAGCTGAAAGAAATATTGCTAGAAGATGTGGGTATTTAATGCGTATTCCAGATATTACTAGTAAAAAATTAGATAGTACGATTGCTAGTGTTGAAAAACATTTTGACTGTTTTTATAATCAAGACCAATTAAATGCTATTAAACTTTCTTATACTAAAAACATATTGGTAGTAACAGGTGGTCCAGGTACAGGAAAAACTACTATTATTAAAGCTATTTGCGAATTATATAAAGAAATTAATAAATTATCTTATGAAAAATTAACAGAACAAATAGCTCTTTTAGCACCAACTGGTAGAGCTAGTAAAAGAATTAGTGAATCTACTAATTTACCAGCTTGTACGATTCATCGTTTTTTAAAATGGAATAAAGAAAATAATAAATTTGCGATTAATGAGTATCATAAAAGTGATGTTAGTTTTGTGATTGTTGATGAATTTAGTATGGTAGATACTTATCTTTTTGATTCTTTACTAAAAGGATTAAGATATGATACAAAGTTAGTTTTAGTAGGAGATTATAATCAATTACCAAGTGTTGGACCAGGTGAAATTTTAAAAGATATGATTGAGAGTAATTCTTTAAATGTAGTTTCCTTAAAAGAATTATATCGTCAAAAAGAAAATTCTAATATTATTAGTCTTGCTTATCAAATTAATGATAATCAAATAGACGAAACAATATTTAATCAAAAAGAAGATTTAATCTTTATACCAACACCAGTAAACCATGTTACAGATAAAATTTTAGAAATAGCTAGAGAAGACACTAGTCATACTATGCAAGTATTAGCACCAATGTATAAAACTTTAAATGGTATTGATATGATTAACCATTCTTTACAGGAAGTATATAATCCTAAGTCAAAAAACAAAAAAGAATTAGTAATTAATGGTGTGGTTTTTAGAGAAAATGATAAAGTTATTCAGCTTTCTAATATGCCAGATGAAAATGTTTTTAATGGCGATATTGGAATTATTACTGAAATTTATAATGGTAGTAAAAAAGAAATATACATTGACTTTGATGGGAATACTGTTCGCTATACACCAGCTAACTTTCAAAAATTCAAACATGCTTATGCTATTAGTATTCATAAAAGTCAAGGCAGTGAATTTGATACTGTTTTAATTCCCCTTGTTAATCAATATGGTAAAATGTTATATCGTAAATTAATTTATACAGCAGTAACAAGAGCAAAAAAGAAATTATATTTAGTAGGAGAAATTTCAGCTTTGGAAAAAGCAATTCAAAATAATGATGTTAATTTAAGAAGAACAACTTTAAAAGAAATGTTAATAGAAAATATAAAAAATGTATAAAATTATTATTTTTTTTCATAATAGTAATGGTATAGTGATATACCAATCATATTTTCAATAGTAAGAGGTGATTTTATGAAAAAGAGTAGTATAATCGTAGGTTCTATGATGGTAACAGCTTTAGGCGGTTATGGTGCTTGGTGTTGTTATAAAAAGTTAAATCCACAGTGTGCCAAAAAGTTCGAAAAAGATGTCAAAAAAGTAACAAAAAACATGGAAAAAAGTATTGAAGATATGATGTAAAAAGGAAGAAAAACTTCCTTTTTCTTTTTCTAATATTTCAAAATCGTAATATTTCTAAAAAAGGTAGAATAAAAAAGTAAAATATGGTATATTATGGTAAAAGAAAAAGGTGATAAAATGCTAAGAAGAAAAAATGATTCTCTTGATTATGGAAAGTTAAATGAAGAAATTAGAATTAGTGTTAATATTTTAAAAATAGTATTTATATTAGTTATTGTGTGTTTAGTTTTTATTTGTAGTAAATTAATAGGGGACTGGAAAATACTACCATTTATAGGTAAAATGTTAACTATTATTTCACCACTATTTATAGGAATTGCGTTAGCATGGTTATTTGATCCTTTTGTTTCTTCTTTACAGAAAAAAGGTGTTAGTAGAATCTTAGGTTCTATTTTTGTCTATATATTATTCTTATCATTTATCTATTTACTCATTCGTTTAATGGTTCCTTCTATTACGAATCAGTTAAATGATTTAGCTAAATCTGTTCCTGATTTTATTAATTATTTAAAAGATAATATAGATAGTTTTTTTGATAATTTAAATAATCTAGGAAATTATAACTTTACAGATATTAAAATAGGAATTTATGATAGTATTAATGACTTAAGCAAATCTTTAACAGTAGATTTACCAACTACAATAGTAAATGTTATTTCTAATATTGTATCAGGTGGTGTTAACTTATTAATTGGTTTATTAGTAGGACTTTATATGTTATTTGATTTTGATAATGTAAAAAAACATTTACATAGTTTAATTCCTAAGAAATACCAAAAAGATATAGTAGCTTTAATTAATAAATTAAATAATAATTTAAAAAGTTATGTACATGGTACATTACTAATTATGTTTATTTTATTTATTTTCCAATCTATTGCGTTATGGATAGCAGGATTAGAAGCACCAATGGTATTTGGCTTATTCTGTGCTGTTACCAATGTAATTCCATATATAGGGCCATATATTGGAGGAGTTCCTGCAGTAGTGGTAGGATTATCTATTAGTCCTATGACCGGTATATTTGCATTAATAGCTGTTGTGCTTGCTCAAACTTTAGAAAGTTATTTCTTACAACCAATCGTAATGGGAAAAACTATGAAGCTTCACCCAGTAACAATTATGTTAGGGTTATTGCTATTTGGACATTTCTTTGGTATAATAGGAATGATTTTAGCTACACCAGTAATTTCTATTTTGAAAACCATTTTTCAATTCTTTAATGAAAAATATTCTATTATGGAAAGAATTACGGATAATTAAAACGAAAAAAAGATAAGTAATATCTAATTATTTTTAGAAAGCTTATGGTTGATGAAAATAAGTAATAAGAAGATATGAAAGCTACTTTTTAGTGACTAGCAAACTAGTCCGGCCTAGCCGTTATACAAATTAAGACCTAATTAGGATGGTACCGCGAAAACTCGCTCCTAACTTGGGTCTTTTTCTATGAAAAAAGGTGATAATGTGATAAATAATTTAGAAATAAAAAGAATTAGTATCATAAATAACCAAGAATTAACAGAAGCATTTACCTTTATTGCTGATGAAAGCCTTGATTGTTATTTAAAAACTTATATGGATACTACTACAATTCTTGCAGATGACTATATAAAAAAAGAACTTTTTTTAGAAATTAGAAGAGATTACTTTTTACATAAAAATAGTGCTATCTATACTGCTAAAGTAGAAGGAGTTTTAGTAGGAGCAGCTTTAAGATGCAATTCTTATTTAGATTCTTTATTTGTAAAAAAAGAATATCGTAATCAAAAAATAGGAAGTACACTACTTGAAAAGGTATTGAATGATTGTAAAGAATATCAAGTAATCAGATTAAATGCTAATATAAAAGCTATTTCGCTATATCAAAGATATGGTTTTTGTCAGAATGGTCAAATAGAAAAAAATCTCATAGTACCAATGGTATTAGAAAGGAAATAATATGAACGATAAGAAGATTTATTTAATTAGTGGAAAAGCAAGAACTGGAAAAGGTACGGTTAGTAAAATTATCAAAGAAGAATATGAGAAAAGAAATCTTAAAGTTTGTGAGATTCAAATTATGAGAACTTTAAAAGGTTATTTAAAAGATTATTTTGGTTGGGATGGACTAGAAGATACTAAACCTAGAAAAATGCTTCAAGAACTAGGTACTGATATTATTAGAGAAAAAATGAATATGCCTAATTTTCATATTGATCATCTAACAGATGATATTAATGTGTTATCTAATTTTTTTGATATTTTTATTGTAAATGATATTAGATTACCAGAAGAAATTGAAATATTAAAAAGTAGATTTCAAAATGTGGTTAGTATACATGTAGTAAGAGAGAATTATGTTAGTTCACTAAATGGTAGTGAACAAACTCATATTACGGAGTTAGCACTTGATCATTATAAAAATTTTGATTATAAGATAGTTAATTCTTCCCTAACAGAGCTAACAAGTGATATAATAAAAATAGTAGATAGTGAGGTAAATAAAAATGAAATACATGACTAGTACAGAAATAAGAAATATGTGGTATGACTATTTTAGTAAACATGGCCACAAAAAAATGGAAAGTGCACCATTAATTCCTATCGATGATGATTCTTTGCTTTGGATTAATGCTGGAGTAACACCACTAAAAAAATATTTTGATGGTAGTAAAGTACCAGATTGTAGAAGGATTGTAAGTATTCAAAAATGTATTCGTACAAACGATATTGAAAATGTAGGGGTTACAACACGACATCAAACATTCTTTGAAATGATGGGAAATTTTTCAATTGGTGACTATTTTAAAAATGAAGCAATTGGTTTTGCCTATGAACTTTTAACAAGTCCTGAATGGTTTGATATTCCAAAAGAAAAGTTATATGTAACGATTTATACAGATGATATAGATGCTTATAACCGTTGGGTGGAAGTAGGAATGTTAGAAGATCATATCGTAAAATTAGAAGGAAACTTTTGGGAAATAGGAGAGGGACCTTGTGGACCAGATTCTGAAATTTTCTATGACCGTGGAGAAAAATATGATCCAGATCATAATGCATTAGAATTATTTAAAAAAGATGAAGACCAAGCAAGATATGTAGAAATTTGGAATAATGTATTTAGCCAATTTAATTCTAAAATAGGAGTAGATAGAAAAAATTATCAAGAACTTCCTAGTAAAAATATCGATACTGGTGCTGGTCTTGAAAGATGGGCTTGTATTTTCCAAGATGTAGATTCTAATTTTGATACTGATTTATTTGTACCAATTATTCACGCTATAGAAGATTTAAGTGGTGTTTTATATAATGGAGATGCTAGTTTTAAAATTATAGCAGATCATATTAGAGCAATTACAGTAGCATTATCTGATGGCGCAATATTTGAAAATGTTGGTAGAGGTTATGTTTTAAGAAGACTTTTAAGAAGAAGTGTTCGTATGGGTAAAAAATTAGGACTAACTGATCCATTTATGTATAAATTAGTAGATACTGTATGCGATATTATGGGAGAAAGTTATCCTGATTTAATTAGTAATAGGGGATATGTTCAAACTTTAGTTTACGAAGAAGAACAGTTATTTCATAAGACATTAGCAAGTGGTGAAAGAAGATTATTAGAGTTAATGGAAAATACGAAAGATAAAGTAATTCCAGCAATTGAAGTATTTAAATTATATGATACTTATGGTTTTCCTTACGAATTAACTTTAGAATATTTGGAAGAAAAAGGCTTCACAACTTCTAAAGAAGAATTTGATAATTATATGAATGAACAAAAAACATTAGCTAAAAATAGTCGCAAACAAGAAGCAAATATGAATATTCAAAATGAAGAATTATTAAACTTTAAAGATCATTCTGAATTTATTTATCATTCTTATACCGAAAAAGGTAAAGTAATTGGTTTATTTGATGGCGAAAAATTTGTAGATACTATCACAAAAGAGGGATATGTGATTTTAGATAAGACATGTTTTTATGCAGAAGCAGGTGGTCAAGTTAGTGATACTGGTATGATTACATCTGATAATTTTAAAGCTCGTGTTTTAGATGTTAGAAAAGCTCCTAATGGTCAACATTTACATAAAATTAAAGTATTAGATGGTATTGTTCATGTAAATGATTTGGTTAAAACTAGTATTGATGAAGCAAGACGTAAGAAAATTGAAGTAAACCATTCTTCTGTTCATTTACTTCAATATGCACTTCGTACTATTATTTCTGATAAAATCCATCAAGCTGGTAGTTATGTAGATGAATTCTCTTTAAGATTTGATTTTACTTATACTGGTAAATTATTAGATGATAAAATTATTGAAGTAGAAGATTTTATTAATCAGTATGTAAAAGAAAACATTGAATCTAAAACAGAAGTAATGGATGTAAACGAAGCAAAAGCAACTGGAGCCATGGCTTTATTTAGTGAAAAATATGGTAATAATGTTCGTGTAGTAACGATTGGTGAATCAAGAGAATTATGTGGTGGTACTCATATTCAGAATACTAGTGAGATTAAAAACTTTGCCATTTTCTCTGTAGAATCAAAGGGAAGTAATGTTTATCGTATAGAAGCTTGTACAAATGATGCAGTAGAAGATACTTTATTAGAAACTATTAAACCATATAATGATGAAAAAATTAAATTATTAATGAAAGCTAAAAATATCATAGCAAAAGCTAAGCAAGAAAATATTATATTAAATTTTGACTGTAATATTACGAATGATGAACCAAAGCATTATAAAGATATTATTTATGAAAAAAATGAATTAGAATATACACAAGATGAAGTAAAAAATCTAGAAAAGAAATACAAAGAAGAAAAAGCTAAATTAGCTTTAAATGATTTATCTTTATATGAAAATAGCATTGAAGAAAAAGATGGTTATAAACTTTTAATTACGAAAGTAGATAATCAAGATGTTAGTGTCATTAAAGAAATTATTGATACTTTATTAAACAAAATGGGTAAAGGCTTTATCTTAATTGCTAATATTCATAATGATCAAGTAAATTTAATTGCTAGAAATAATTTAGAAACAGTATCAGCTGGTGATATTATGAAAGATATTACTATGAAGTTAAATGGTAATGGTGGTGGAAGTAAGACTTTTGCACAAGGAGCAGGTAAAGATATTAGTGAAATTGATCGTATTTTACAGGAAGTAAAGGCTACTTTCCATGAATAATAATTTATATCTTGTAGCATCAAATGATAAAATAACGCTAGATAATAAACTTCAAGAAATTATCAAAAAAAGTCCTGATGCTGAAATTGTGCATTATGATTTATCAGAGGTAGCTATTGATAAATTAATTGAAGACCTTGATACCTATAACTTTCTTTCTAATAAGAAAGTTATAGTAGGTCATAATGCTAGCTTTCTATCAACTGATAAAGTAAAACAACAGGTAGAACATAATTTAGAAAAATTAGAAAAATATATTGAAAATCCAAATCCTGATAATGTTTTAGTTTTAGTATGTGATAATCTAGATAAAAGAAAAAAACTGGTAACTACTTTATTAAAAAAAGCAGAACTTACGGAAGAAATTACGAATATTCATACTTTAATTAAAAAAAGATTAGAAGATTATCAGATGAGTAGTAATACTGAAAAAATGCTATTAGAGTATTGTATGAATGATTATGAAAGAGTATTTCATGAATTAGATAAGTTAAAGTTATATAAAATGGAAGATAAAGTAATTACAGAAAAAGATATTGAAACTATTGTAATGAAGAGTATGGACGATAACATTTTTCATTTGGTAGATAGTATTTTAACAGGCAATAAGAAGTATGCTTTTCTTTTATATCAAGATTTTCTATTGCATGGAGAGCAAGTAGTAAATATTATTCGTATTCTTTCTAATAAGATAAGATTAATTTATCAAGTAAAAGTTTTATTAAATGATGGCAATAGTGATCAAACAATTAGTAGACTTTTAAAAGTACATGAATATCCAGTAAAACTAGCTAGGGAATCATCTTATCGTTACACTGAAAAAGCTCTACTTGAAAAATTAGAAAGATTAGCTAGTCTTGATTTAGAAATAAAATCAGGGCAAACTTCTGGTCAAGTAGAATTTGAAGTTTTACTAGCAACTATTTAGATAAAAAATTTTCATATTAAAAAGTTGCATAAAATGCAACTCTTTACTTATTGATTTCCTTAGATAATTTTTCTAAAGTATCAACATCAAGTCCAGTCATACGAGAAATTGTCGCAATATCTAGCTTTTCTTTTAACATGTTTTTAGCTATTTCTAATTTTTCTTGCTCAATTCCCTGAGAAATTCCATCTTCATAAGCCATTGCTTTTTCTGTATTTTGAATAAGTTCTTGGTCTTCTTCATAGCTCATAAAACTTCTAAATGTTTCTTGATTATTTAAGTCTGTAACTTTATCTTCATATGCTTCCACAAAATCATCTCCATTTGATATCTTATCAAGGTCATCTTTCTCTAAATCTAACATAATTAAATGTTTATATTCTTTGACCTTTTCCATATCTAAATTGTACCAATAATTAGTGATTTTGTCCATATTGTATTTGGGTAGTTTCAAAGTTATGAATATACTTTTTTCCATTATTACTCATAACATAATAATGGGTTACATCTTCTATCTTTTTACTTAAGCCATAAGTAAAATCAATATGAATAAATTTGGTTTTAAAATCATACTTTTTACCACGAACTGTTTTTCTAGAATAAATATTCGTAAAATAGATAAAGTTTCTAGTATGTAGATAATTTTTATAATTACAGTTTAATTCAATATGTAAATATTCATTATCTACTTTCACAAGTACATCAACTGTTTTAGATCTATCAATAACACTAACTACTGGTAATTCACTTCTTAAGAATTCAATAGATTCTATTTTCTTTTTGAAAATTCTTTCTAATAATTCCTTTAATAAACTAGGATTATCTTCATCACAGAATATAGTTTTAAAAACACGATCAAACTTAGCAGTATAGAATTTATTATCATTACAATTCATCCTCTCACCTCCATTTCGGAAAGAGGATAACATGAATAATAATATCTATAAAATGACCAATTTTAAGAATTGAAGGTAAATTAAAAGTCAATTTTAAAAATTTTCTAGAGGAAAATTTAAAATTGACTTTAATACTTATCTAGATAAACTTAAACATACAAATTATAAATTTTTTTCAAGTTTTATGAAAATGTATAAAGAGTACAAAAACTAAAATTACTACTTGTTCACAAATAATAATTATTATATAATTGAAATGTAATAAAAAATAGGTTACTAAGTATATTACTTAAGGACTATGAGTATTAGCTTGTTGTCCTTTTATTATATGGGTATTTTTAATATTTTGCATTTCAAAAAAGTATAAAAATATCTTTTATTTAATTTTTTAAAAGTCTTTATTTTACTAGTTAAAACTCCTATTTCTATGTTTTTTAAGTAATATACTTAGAAACCAAGAATAGGAG
>UQOS01000024.1 GCA_900542735.1 uncultured Mycoplasmatota bacterium
TTTGATTCCTAAATCAATTCCTACAATACTAGTTGGTTTTACTTTTTCTCTTATGAATTCAGTTTCTTCTACTACTACACTTACATAGTATTTATTCGTAGTATCTCTTTCTATTGTGGCATTTACAATATTTCCATTTATACTATCTAAATTACGATAACCTCTAATACTAACAAGTCCTAACTTAGGTAATTTTATTTTCTTATTTTTTAAATCAATTTTTATATTACTGTAGTTGTTACCTTTATAACTACTCTTTATACAAGTAGTCCTATAACTTTGTTTACTAAATTTATTCTTAAATACTGGGTATCCACTTCTTTTACTAAAGAAATTTTTATAACTATCTTCTAAATTAAAAATACTATTTCTTAAACTACAACTATCTACTTCTTTTAGAAATGGATATTCTACTACTAATTCTTTTAATTCTTTACACATATCATATGCTTTTTGGTAACCATTTTCCTTACATTTATTTAGAAAATGATTATATACAAATCTAGTGCACCCAAATGTTTTATGAACTAATATTTTTTGACTATCTGTTAAATACATTCTGAATTTATAAGCTTTATACATGATGATATCCTCCCTTGATGGTTATGTCTTACTATTATAATAATCAAACTTATGTGTGTCAATAAAATATGGTAAAAAAATTAACTTTAAGTATAGCTGATATGATTATCATTAAGTATGACTTCCCTATTATATTAAAAATGGCACAAATTGGGTCCAGTTTCCAGTTTTGTCGTAAGTGAACAAATGGAATTTTTAAAATTTATAAAGAGAAAAAGTACTCTTGAAATGGATTGTCCATACTGTGGTGGTACTATGTTACCTCTTGATTTGAAAAATTAAAGGTTTTTCTTTAATCTTTTTGATGTGAACTTAATTTTATTAAGTCCTTTTTATATTCAATACCAATCTGAACGCACTTTCCTTATATATAAAAAAATCAACTTTCTTCCATACAAAAAGCACCAATAACTAATTGGTGCCTTATAATCAATTATTTAACTAATTCTAGAATAACTTCTAAAGCGTCGTCTCCTCTTCTTTCAGAAAGTTTTAAAATTCTAGTATAACCACCGTTACGGTCTTTGTAACGTGGAGCTAATTCGTCAAATACTTTTTTTACAGCTTCTGTATCATTTTGTAGGAAAGCTAATGCTTTTCTTCTAGATATTAAGCTTCCATTTTTTCCATAAGTAATCATTTTATCAACAAATTTACGAACTTCTTTAGCTCTTGTTTCTGTTGTAACGATTTTTTCATTCATGATAACATCTTTAGTTTGGTTAGCAAGCATACTTCTTCTATGTTTGTTATCACGACCTAATTTTCTATAAGCCATGTAAATCCTCCTTATTATTAATCTTCATCACGAAGTACTAGTCCTAAGTCTCTAACTTTGTCTAATACTTCTTTTAATGATTTCTTGCCTAAATTACGAATCTTCATCATATCTGATTCAGATTTGTTAACAAGGTCTTGTAATGTATGGATTCCAGCACGTTTTAAACAATTGTAAGCACGTACTGAGAAGTCTAAATCTTCAATTGTAGTTTCTAATGCTTTTACTTTTGGATCTTCTGTTTTTTCAATCATAATTCCACTCATATCAGCAATACTACTTAAGTCTGTTAATATTTCGAAATGTTCGATTAAAATACGAGATGCTAAAGCAACAGCTTCTTCTGGTCTCATTGAACCATTTGTCCATACGCTTAATACTAGTTTATCATAGCTTTCATTTTGACCAACACGAGCTGGCTCTACTTCATAAGCTACTCTTTCAATAGGTGAATATAGAGAATCAATTGCGATAACACCAGCTTTTTTGTCTGTTAATAATTTCTTGTTGTCATCACTCTTAACATATCCTCTACCATTTCCTACTGTCATTTCCATAACTAGTTTTCCACCTTTTGATAAAGTGGCAATTTCCTTATTAGGGTTTAAAATTTCGATATCGCTATCACACTCGAAATCACCAGCGGTAACGACACCTTCCTTAGTAGCATTAAGACGAATTACTTTATTTTCGTTTGAGTGGTTTTTAATAACTACTCCTTTTAAATTTAATACGATTAATGCAACATCTTCTCTTACACCATCAATAGTTTGGAATTCATGGCTAACACCATCAATTTTTACACTAGTAATTGCTGAACCTGGTAAGCTTGATAGCATTACTCTTCTTAAAGCATTACCGATTGTGTTACCAAATCCTCTTTCTAATGGTTCAAGTTCAAATTTTCCATAGAAATTGCTTTCTACATTTTCTACTATTTTGTATACTGGTTTTTCAAATTGTAACATGAAACTAACCTCCTTATTTAATTACCCACGTGGGCGTTTTGGTGGACGACATCCGTTATGTGGAATTGGAGTTTCATCTGTAATAGAAGTTACCTCTAATCCAGCTGTTTGTAATGAACGAATTGCTGTTTCACGTCCTGGACCCATACCTTTTACTCTTGCTTCAACTTTACGCATTCCCATGTCGTATGCTGCTTTTCCTGCTGCTTCAGCTGCTTGACCTGCTGCAAATGGAGTAGATTTTTTACTTCCTTTGTATCCAATTGCTCCACTTGATGCCCAACTGATTGCGTTTCCTTCCTTATCGCTTAAAGTTACGATTGTATTATTAAATGTTGAATGAATATGTGCAATTCCTTCAGGTACATTCTTTTTGACTTTTCTTTTTCTAGTCTTGTAGGCCATAGTCTCTCCTCCTTTATTTATAGTTTATTATTTCTTTTTATTAGCTATTGTTTTTGGTTTACCTTTACGAGTACGTGCATTTCTATTTGTTCTTTGTCCTCTTACTGGTAATCCTCTTTTATGACGAGTTCCTTGATATGAATTAATTTCCATTTTAGTCTTAATATTCATATTTACTTCACGACGAAGATCACCTTCTGTTAAATATTTGTTTACTTCATCACGAAGTCTTGATTGTTCATCTTGATCAAGATCTCTAGCTTTTTTTGTTGGATCAACATTTGCATCTTTACAAATAGTAAGAGCTAACTTTCTTCCAATACCATAGATAGCTGTTAATGCGATTGATACATGCTTATCATTTGGTAAATCAATTCCTTTAATACGTGCCATAAATACACCTCCTATTTATTATCCTTGTTTTTGTTTGTGCTTTGGATTTTCACAAATAACCATAACTTTACCTTTACGTCTGATTATTCTACATTTAGCACACATTTTCTTTACTGATGGTTTTACTTTCATTTTTATTCCCTCCTACTTTCTATAGGTTATTCTCCCATGTTTTAAATCATAAGGCGATAACTCTATAGTTACGGTATCACCTGGTAAAATGCGAATGTAATTCATTCGGATTTTACCAGAAACATGGGCTTCTACAATGTGACCATTCTCAAGTTCAACTTTAAATTTTCCACCTGGAATGATTTCTAATACTTTTCCTTCGACTTCAATGATATCATCTTTTTTAGCCATTTTATCACGCTCCCGTCAAATATTATAACCATCTTTATCAAAGTGGGTAGATGGTAAACCATTACCTTTTTAGAAGAAAGTTCCATAAGAACATTCTTCGTTAAGGTATTCTATTGATATAAGGAAAGCAAAATTTTTGCTACTCAATTTATTATCACTTTGATTACTTATTACCTAAGATTGACTCTATTTGCTTAAATGTATCTTCCTTACTAATACTACTATCTATTTCAAATAGATTATTTTGATTTTGATAGTAATTGATTAAAGGCATTGTTTGTGTTTCATATTCTTGATAGCGAACTTTGAAAGTCTCAGCATTATCATCTTTACGTGCTATCAAAGAAGAACCACACTTATCACAAATGGAATCTACTTTTGGTTTTAACGGGTCAATATTGACATTGTAGATTGCTCCGCAACTTTTACATAGTCTTCGACCGGTTATTCTATAAAGCAATGTGTCTTTATCAACATTTAGTAAAAATACATAGTCTACTTTTTGATTTTTCTTAGCTAGTATTTTATCTAACTGTTCTGCTTGATAGATATTTCTTGGAAAGCCATCTAGTAATAAATTTGAATTATCTTTCTCTTCTAAGTATCTTTGTAATACTTCTAAAACGATATCATCACTTACTAGATTACCACTTTCCATAATACTTTTTAGTTTATTTCCAAATTCATTTTCTTCTTTTGATGCACTTCTAAGTAAATCTCCAGTTGAAATATGATTTAGGTTATATTTGTTTGTTAGAATTTCTGCTTGGGTTCCTTTACCAGCAGCTGGTGGAGCAAGTAAAATGATATTCATTATCTTCTCCTATAGCTTTTCTTATAACTACGCGCTACAAGGCTACCTTCTAATTGCTTATAAGTTTCTAGTGCAACACCAACTACGATTAATAATCCTGTTCCACCGATTGTAACTTGACTTGATAAACTTACTTTATCAGATAAGTTTACTAAAGCAGTAAATAGTATTGGTAGTCCCGCAATTATGATTAAGAATAGGGAACCTACTACAGTTAATCTTGATAATACTTTAGATACATAATTTTCTGTTTCCTTGCCTGGTCTTACTGCTGGAATAAATCCACCATTTTGTTGTAAGTTTTTAGCTAATTCCTCTGGTTTAATTTGAATAAATGTATAGAAATATCCAAAGAAGAATATTAAAAATACATAAATTAAGAAACCGATTGGAGTTGAATAACTTAAATAGTTATTACAGAAATTTATGAATCCTTCTTTTCCAGTAAATTGCGCTATTGTTGATGGTATCATCAAAAAGCTTGATGCAAAGATTACTGGTACAACTCCTGCTGAGTTGATTTTAATTGGCATATAAGATTGCTGATTTCCATATGCACTTGTTGATTTATTAGCATATTGGATAGGAATCTTACGATCCGCTTCTTGTACCCAAATTACACCAATAACAATTAAGAAATATACAATTACAAATACTACAAATAATAATATTCCAAGCCATAAATCTAGTGAAGATTTTAATATTAGTCCTTGGAAAGCCAACACAAACATAGTTGGAAGTTCTTTAATGATACCAGCCATAATAATTAAACTCATACCATTTCCAATACCCTTTTGAGTAATTTGGTCTCCTAACCATAATGTGAAAGCAGTACCAGCTGTAAGGATTGTAGCTATATATAAGTGTTCAATAGCACTAGATGCGCTAAAGAATACGAATGAAAAAGCAAATCCTTCAATGAAAGCAAAGATAATACCCATATAACGAGTAATTTGATTTATCTTTTGTCTTCCTACTGGGCCTTCTTTATTTAATTCACTAAAATATGGAATAATATCTAACTGTAATAATTGCATAATAATGGATGCTGTGATATATGGCATAACGCCTAGAGCGAAGATTGAGAAATTCTTCAAACTTCCTCCACCCATAGCATTCATTAATTCTAGAAATCCTAGATTTTTTGTAATTTCATCTGTACCAGGAACTCTAATTGAAGTTCCAATCACGAAGATCATTAATGCACCGAGCGTAAATAAAATTCTTTTTCTTAAATCTTTATTAGTTGGTGCAAATAATTGTTTCATAGTATGAAACACATTAGATCACCTCAGCTTTACTTCCGCTCTTTTCGATTTTTTCAATCGCACTAGTTGAGAATTTGTTAGCTTGGATTGTTAATTTCTTTTCTAAGCTTCCATTTCCTAGTACCTTAATTCCATCTAATCCCTTTTTAACTAATCCTACTTCTTTTAATAAAGCAGGGGTAACTACTGTACCATCTTCGAATCTGTTTAAATCACTTAAGTTAATTACAGCATAAACTGTTTTAAACTCACTGTTTGAAAATCCACGTTTTGGTAAGCGTCTATATAAAGGTAATTGTCCTCCTTCGAAGGTTGCTCCTTTTCCACCACCACTACGTGCTTTTTGACCTTTTTGTCCTTTTCCACTTGTTTTTCCTAAACCGCTACCTGAACCACGACCAACTCTTTTTTTAGCTTGAGTTGCGCCTTCATTTGCTACTAATTCATGTAATTTCATTATCCTAAAATCTCCTCTACTTTTTTGCCTCTAAGTTTTGCAACTTCTTCAGCTGATTTAACAGATTTTAAAGCATTAATTGTAGCAGTAGCCATATTTAATTTAGTACGAGAACCAAGTGATTTAGATAAAATGTCTTTTACTCCAGCAAGCTCTAATACAGCACGAACAGCTCCACCAGCGATAACTCCAGTACCGGCTGTAGCAGGTTTTAAGAATACTTTAGCAGCACCACTTACACCTGTTATTTCATGCTGGATTGTACGTCCATCAACTAAAGGTATTTTAACGATATTCTTATTGGCAGCTTGAATTGCTTTTTTAATTGCATCAGGTACTTCATTTGCTTTTCCGATACCTAATCCAACTTGACCTTTTCTATCCCCAACAACAACACATGCAGAGAATCTTCTTTGACGTCCACCTTTGTTAACTTTAACAACAGATTTTACTTCAATTACTAATTCTTCATATTGTTTTTGTTTAGGGTCAATGTTTTTATTTTGCATAAATACCCTCCTATTAGAATTCTAATCCATTTTCACGTGCTGAGTTAGCTAATGCCTCTACACGTCCATGATAAAGGTATCCACCTCTATCAAATACTACTTTAGTAATGTTTGCTTTTTTAGCTGCTTCAGCGATAGCTTTTCCTACTGCTGTAGCTGCTTCAATGTTTCCACCATTTTTAAGCTTTAAGCTTAATGATGAAGCACTTGCTAAAGTAACACCATTTTCATCATCAATAATTTGACAACTAATATTTTTGTTTGATCTAAATACGCATAATCTTGGTACTTCAGTAGTTCCTGAGATTTTTGAACGAACTCTTTCGTGTCTCATTACACGCATTTGATTACGAGATACTTTATTAATCATAAGTAACTTCTCCCTTCTACTTATCTATTAAGCAGCTTTCTTTCCTTCTTTACGACGAATAAATTCATCTTTATAACGAATACCTTTACCCTTATATGGTTCTGGTTGTCTTACGTCTCTAATTTCAGCTGCAAATTTACCAACTAAAACTTTATCAATTCCACTTACTGTAATTTCAGTATTTGATACTTGTTCAACAGTTAAGCCAGTTGGAACTGATAATTCTACTGGATGAGAATATCCAGCATTAATTACTAATGTATTTCCTTTTACATTGAAACGATAACCTACACCAATAATTTCTAATCCTTTTTTGAAACCTTCTGTTACACCCATAATCATGTTATGAATATTAGCATTTGTAGTTCCATGCATTGCTTTTGTAGCTTTTTCATCATTTGGACGAGTAACAGTTAAAGTATTTTCTTCAATATTTACTTCAATTCCTTTTACTAAATCTAATGATAATTCTCCTTTTGGTCCTTTTACAGTAACAACATTATTTTCGTTTGTTACAGTAACACCAGCAGGTACTACAACTTTTCTATTACCAATACGGCTCATACTTGCACCTCCTTATATAATGTTTTTTACCAAATATAAGCTAAAACTTCTCCACCTAAACCTTGATTTCTAGCTTCTTTGTCTGTCATAATTCCTTTTGAAGTTGAAATGATAGCGATTCCTAAACCATTTAATACTTTAGGAACTTCATCAGCTTTTGCATATACTCTTAGGCCTGGTTTTGATATACGTTTTAATCCAGTGATAACTCTTTCTTTTTTCTCACCATATTTTAAAGTAAGTAAGATTGTGCCTTGGGCAGTTTCTTCTAATACTTTATAATCTTTAATAAATCCTTCTTCTTTTAAAATTCTAGCTAATTCTAATTTTAGTTTAGAAGCAGGTACTTTAACTTCAGTATAACGCATACTGTTTGCATTACGAATGCGAGTTAGCATGTCAGCGATTGTGTCTGTTACTACAGCCATAATAAATCCTCCTTCCTAAGTCCTACCAGCTTGATTTTTTAACACCTGGTATTTGTCCTTTACTTGCTAATTCTCTAAAACAAATACGGCAAATTCCGAATTTACTCATTACTGCATGAGGTCTACCACATCTTTCGCAACGAGTATATTCACGAACTTTAAATTTTTGCTTACGATTAGCTTTAACGATCATACTTTTCTTTGCCATAATATCCTCCTATTACTTTCTAAAAGGAATTCCAAGTTCATTTAATAAGTCAAAAGCTTCTTCATTAGACTTTGCAGTTGTAACGAATACAATATCCATTCCACGTACTTTTACAACATTATCATAATCTATTTCTGAGAAGATTAATTGTTCTTTAACTCCCATTGTATAATTTCCTCTACCATCAAATGCTTTAGAAGATACTCCTCTAAAATCACGTACACGAGGAAGAGCAATTGAAATTAATTTATCCATAAAGTTATACATGTTTTCTCCACGTAATGTTACTTTACAACCAATTGATTGACCCTCTCTTACTTTGAATCCAGCTATTGATTTTCTAGCTTTTGTGATAACTGGCTTTTGTCCAGCTATTACTTCTAGATCCTTTACAGCTGCTTCTAGTAATTTTGAATTTGATGTAGCATCTCCTACACCCATATTAATTACGATTTTTTCTAATTTTGGAACTTGCATGATTGACTTATAACCATGTTTTTCTTTTAAACTTGGAACTACTTCATTAAGATATTTTTCTTTTAGGCGGTTCATATATTACCCTCCTTCCAACTAATCAATCTTTTCGTTTGATTTTTTTGAAATTCTAATTTTTTTATTTGTTTTTTCATCGATAGTGTAACCGATTCTAGTTCTTTTTTTAGTTTTAGTGTCGATTAACATTACGTTTGAAGCATGAATTGGTGCTTCTACTTCAAGGATTCCACCAGTTTCTTGGCCATTTCCTTTTTTGTGTTTTTTAACAATATTAACGCCTTCAACGATTACTTTGTTTTCATCTTTGAAAGTCTTAGTAATCTTTCCTTCTTTTCCTTTACTAGATCCGGCTATTACTACTACTTTGTCTCCAACTTTAAGTTTCATAATATCCTCCCTTTATAGCACTTCTTTAGCTAAAGATACTATTTTCATGAAATCTTTGTCACGTAATTCACGTGCTACTGGTCCGAAGATACGAGTTCCAACCGGACTCTTATCATCTTTTATAATTACGCAAGCATTATCATCAAACTTAATGTAGCTACCATCTTCACGACGAAGACCTTGTCTACTTCTTACGATAACTGCTTTCACAACTTTTCCTTTTTTTACAGTTCCATTAGGTGTGGCATCTTTGATTGTACCAACAACTATGTCACCGATATTACCAGTTTTTACTTTGCTTCCACCAAGTACACGAATTACTAATAAACTCTTTGCACCTGAATTGTCAGCAACTTTTAAACGGCTTTCTTGTTGTAACATAAATTATTTCCTCCTTCACCTAAGAGTTATAAAATAACTGCTTCTTTTACGATTTCAGCTAAATAGAAGTGTTTTGTTTTAGAAATTGGTTTACATTCTACAATTCTAACAGTATCTCCTACTTTTGCTTTATTTGATTCATCATGAGCTGCATATTTCTTTGAATATTTCACTCTTTTTCCATATTTTGGATGTTTTTTATAAGTTTCTACTCTAACAGTAATTGTCTTGTTGTTGCAAGCACTAACTACTGTACCAACCAATTCTTTTTGTACTTTTTCCATTTTTACTTAACCTCCCCAGCAAGTTCGCGTTCACGAAGAACAGTCTTACAACGTGCTACATCGTGTCTTAACTCTCTAATTCTTGAAGGCTTTTCTAAATTTCCTGTTGCTTGTTGAAAACGTAAGTTAAATAATTCTTCTTTGCTTTCTTTGATTTTAGCAACGATTTGTTCAGTGGTTAGTTCTCTTATTTCTTTAACCTTCATTTATTTCACCACCATTTTCTCTTTTTACAAATTTAGTTTGAATTGGTAATTTATGAGAAGCTAAACGTAATGCTTCACGTGCTACTTCTTCACTAACTCCAGAAATTTCAAACATAATTTTTCCTTCTTTTACTACTGCTACCCAAGCTTCAACGTTACCTTTACCTTTACCTTGACGAGTACCAATAGGTTTCTTTGTTAATGGCATATGTGGGAAAATATTAATCCATACTTTTCCACCACGCTTCATATAACGTGTCATAGCTACACGAGCTGCTTCGATTTGGTTTGCTGTAATCCAAGCACCCTCTTTAGCCATAAGTCCATATTCTCCATTTGTTAGAGTTGTATTTCCTTTAGCATGACCTTCGTAAGGTAATCTATGAACACGACGATATTTAGTTCTTGATGGTATTAACATAATTAATTACCTCCTTTAGTCTTTTTTGAAGGAAGTATTTCTCCTTTATAAATCCATACTTTAACTCCAATTTTTCCAAATGTTGTATCTGCTTCACTTGTAGCATAATCAACATCTGCTCTTAAAGTATGTAGAGGAATTGTTCCTTCTGTATATCCTTCGCTACGAGCCATATCAGCTCCACCTAAACGTCCAGATACTAATGTTTTAATACCTTTAGCGCCAGATTTCATAGCGTTACGGATAGCTCTTTTTTGAGCCATTCTGAATGATGCACGGTTTTCAATTTGTGCTGCGATTGAGTCAGCAACGATTTGTGCGTTCATATCAGGTTTTTTGATATCCACAATAGAAATTTGAATATCTTCGTTTACTAACTTAGATAAATCTTTTTTCATTGCTTCAATTTGTTCTCCACCACGACCAATGATAACACCAGGTTTTGATGTATGAACAATAATTTCTGTTCTCTTAGAATTTCTTTCGATTTGAACTTTGCTAATTCCATTAGACTTTTGATTTTTTTCAAAATAGTTACGGATTTTAACATCGTTTGCTAAATATTTAGAAAAATCTTTTTTATTAGCATACCATTTTGAGTCCCAATCCTTGTTAATTCCAAGTCTTAGTCCATTAGGATTTACCTTTTGTCCCATTTCTCTTGACCCTCCTTTAACTACTTAGTTGCCACAACGATTACGATGTGACTTGTTCTTTTATCGTTATGTCCAATGTGACTACGTGAGTCAAACATATGTCTTTTCATCACTGGACCAGCATCTACTCTTGCTTCTTTTACATAAAGTTCTTCTTGTTTTGCGCCATTATTGTTAACAGCGTTAGAAATAGCAGATTCAAGAACTTTTTTTGTAAGACGAGCAGGCTTTTTATTCATATTGTTTAAGATGTCTAATGCATCGTTAACATTTTTACCACGAATTAAATCTACTACTAAACGAGCTTTAATAGGTGATACTCTAAGAGTCTTTGCGATTGCTCTTGCTTCCATATTTTTCTCCTCCTAGTCACTATTTTTTCTTATTGTCGCCATGTCCACCAAACTTACGAGTTAATGCAAATTCTCCAAGTTTGTGTCCTACCATATCTTCAGTAACATATACTGGAATAAATTCTTTTCCATTATGTACTGCGAATGTATGTCCAATAAATGCAGGATAGATTGTTGAACGGCGTGACCATGTTTTAATGACTTCTTTTTTTCCAGTTTCATTTAACTTTTCAACCTTAGTTAATAATCTTTCAAATACATAAGGCTTTTTCTTTGCACTTCTTGCCATAATAATCTCCTCCTTTACTTACTATTACGACGACGAACGATAAATTTATCAGACGCTTTATTCTTTCTTGTTTTATATCCAAGTGCTGGTTTACCCCAAGGAGTAACAGGTCCTTTACGACCGATTGGTGCACGACCTTCTCCACCACCATGTGGGTGATCGTTAGGGTTCATAACTGAACCACGTACTGTAGGACGAATTCCTAAATGACGACTACGTCCAGCCTTTCCTAATCTTACAAGGCTTTGATCTTCATTACCAACTTCACCAATAGTAGCATAACAAGTTCCTAAAATTAATCTTTGTTCACCACTTGAAAGTCTTACCATTACATAGTTTCCTTCACGTCCTAGAATTTGAGCTGAAGCACCAGCACTACGTGCTAATTCTCCACCTTTACCTGGACGAAGTTCGATATTATGAATCATAGTACCAACTGGAATATTCATAATAGGAAGTGCATTTCCTACTTTAATATCAGCAGTTTCTCCTGATACGATAACATCTCCTACACTAAGTTTTTTTGGAGCGATGATATATCTCTTTTCACCATCGTTATAATTAATTAATGCAATATTTGCAGTTCTATTTGGGTCGTATTCGATACTAGCAACAGTACCTGGAATATCAAATTTATTACGTTTGAAATCAATGATACGATACTTTCTTTTAGCTCCGCCACCTTGATGTCTTACAGTAATTCTTCCTTGATTGTTACGACCACCGTTTTTCTTTAAGCTTACTACTAGACTTTTTTCAGGTGTACTTTTAGTAATTTCTTCATTCACTAATGTACTTCTTTTTCTTTGTCCAGGAGTATTAGGCTTATAGTTTCTTACTGACATGAGTAACCCTCCTTTTAATTAAGTTCGATTGATTGTCCTTCTGCTAGTGTTACAATTGCCTTTTTAGTACGGTTTGTAAGTCCAGCGTAACGTCCAACTCTTCTTTTCTTTGGTTTAACGTTGATTGTACGAATTTCTTCTACTTTTACGTTAAATAATTTTTCAATTGCTTGTTTGATTTCTGTTTTATTACTTCTAGAATCAACTTTAAAAACATATTGTCCTTTATTTTGACCTAAATTAGCTGATTTTTCAGTAATTACTGGCGCTTTTATGATTTCTAAATATTTAGTATCCATTATCTAAGCACCTCCTCAATTTGTTCTAATGCTTCTTTTGTTGTTAATACAACATCTGCATAACTTAAATCTAATACATTTAACTCAGTTGGTTCTAATAATGCAATATTTCCTAAGTTACGAGAAGCTAAAATTAAATTTTCTTCTAATTCTTTTACGACGATTAATACTTTTTTATCAGCTAATTCTAATGTATTAAGCATAGTAGTCATTTCTTTCGTTTTTGGTGTAGCTACAGATAAAGAATCAACTACTACTAATTGTTTATTGTTGTATACATTTAAGAAAGCTGTTTGTAAAGCTAATCTTCTTTCTTTTCTATTTTGTTTCTTTGAGTAATCTCTTGGAACTGGAGTACCATATCTTCCTCCACCTACCCATTGTACTGCACGGATAGAACCTTGACGAGCATGTCCTGTTCCTTTTTGACGCCATGGTTTTCTTCCACCACCGCTTACTTCACTACGATTTTTTGTTGAGTGAGTTCCTTGTCTTAATGATGCTCTTTGTAAAATGATGGCATCATATAAAACTTTTTCATTTGGTTCAATATTAAGTAATTCTTTATTTAATTTAATGTCCTTTAGTTTTTCCATCTTTAATTCCTCCTTTCACTACAATTTAAAATTTTTGTTTGTTTTAATATGCAGTGATTATTCGTTTACTTCTATTTGATTTTCTTCAGTTACTTCAGTTGATGCAACTTCGCTAGCAGCTTCAACTGGTGTCTCTGTAACTTCAACATAAGAAATTAATTCTTCTGTTTCATTTACTTTTTCACCTTTTTTAACTGATGTTATAATCATAACTAAAGATTTTTTAGGACCTGGTACGTTACCTTTTACTAAGATAACATTATTTTCTAAATCAACATCTACAACTTCAAGATTTTGAATTGTACATGCTACATTACCCATATGACCTGGTAATTTTTTACCTTTTAAAACGTGCATTGGTAACATTGTACCTAATGAACCAACACCTCTATGATATTGAGAACCGTGTCCCATTGGTCCACGAGATTGGTTATAACGTTTGATAACACCTTGGAAACCTTTACCTTTGCTAACTCCACTTACATCAACGATTTCTCCTTTTGTAAATAGACTTGCATCAATTACTTGACCTAATGTGTAATCATTAACATTTACTCCCCTGATTTCTCTTAAGAAGCGCTTAGGTTCAGTGTTTGCTTTGTTTGTATGACCAATTTTAGCTTTGTTGCTTACTTTTGCTCTTACTGTTTCGCATCCTAATTGGATTGCATCATATCCGTCTTTTTCAACTGTTTTAATTTGAGTTATAACATTTGGTTCAACTTCAATGACTGTAACGGGAATTAACTTACCATTTTTTGTGAAAACTTGAGTCATTCCTATCTTTTTCCCTAAGATTCCTTTCATTTTCTTCCTCCTAATTAATTTTGTTCAACTTTGATTTGAATATCAACACCGCTTGGTAAATCTAAATGTGCTAATGCATCAATAGTTTCCTTGCTTGGGTTCTTGACATCAATAAGTCTCTTATGTGTACGCATTTCAAATTGTTCACGACTGTCTTTGTTTATGTATACAGCACGTAAAATAGTGAACTTTTCGATTTCTGTTGGAAGTGGTACTGGTCCACTAATTTCTCCTCCAGAACGTTTTACAGTTTCAACTATTTTCTTTGCAGCATTGTCTAGAATTCTATGATCATATGCCTTTAATCTTATGCGAACTTTGTCTTTTGACATTTTGAATCCTCCCTTCGCCTATATCTAGTATAGACTTGCTCCGTGTAAAAACCTGAATTCACTAAGTAAATTTTAACAACTTAACCTGGTGTATCAGCAACCTCACACATCTAAGCAGCCACACAGTTAAAAGTATATCACAGTATTTATAAGAAAAGCAAGCATTTTTTACTATTTTTTCAGTTAATAAGTAGAGAAAAGTCTAGTTTCTCTACTTATTTTTACTGTGTTTTTCTAATACTTTTATTTCTTCTTTTGAGTACATAGAAGTACAAACCAAATTTTCTAGTGAAATACTTAAATTTTCTACTTTTAATTTAGGTACTTTGATTCCTTCAATATCATAACTAAATGGTGATTTAGAGTTTTCTTCAAATATAATAACATGGTTAGAATGATAATTACTATTATCTCTATCAAATAGATATTGATCTACTTCATTATCTGATACAAAGAAGCTATCTTTATTTATAATACTTTCTTTTACATAACCATTATCATAGATGTCTTCTCCAACTGATTCAGATATTAAGATACGCTTTACTAAATTTTTATCACTATTTAATAAGGCCGGTTGTTTTACTAATTCTGTTTCAAAACCGATTTCTATAAGCAATGATATTTCTTCTACTAAATCTTCTTTTGCTAACATATCTAAATTATTTAATCCTTTTAAAGAGATGTCTAGTTTTTTTAATAATTCTAGATTTTTTGATAGAATGGCATTTGATGTTAATAAAATCTGTTTATTTTCTAATTCTCTAATATTTACTTTTGATTTCTCTAAGGTTCTAATATTTGCTTTTAGGTTTTTAAAGATATTTTCATCGCAGTATATATTTTGATTCATAGATAATAAAGCTAAATCAATATAGTTTGTTTTTAACAGTTTGTTTAATTCTTCAATAACTGGTAATGAATTCCTGCTAGAAATTGCTATTAATATGTTTTTATCAAAAGAAATATTCGGTAATTGTTTGATTTGATTTTTTAATATTTCTAATGAAAATGCCATAATTTGTTTTTGTGTTTGTTCCTCAATTTCTAAAAAGTTTATTCCTAGTGTATTAAAGTAACTAATATATTTCTTAATAGGATTTTCACTCTTATAGGAATATTCTTGATATAGTTCTTCATAATACTTTTCGTTATGTGAATATATGTACTCTAAACATAATCTTTTAATATCATCATCTAATACTTTATCAAGAATATAATCTATATTCGTAATTTCTTTCTTTTTAGATTCTTTTTCCAAAATTTCTTTTAATTCTATATAACGATAAATCTTTTTAGTACGAGTTTTAGTTTTGAAATTTTCTTCTTTTTCTATTTCTCTATAATAGCTATATAAATTGGTTAAGGATTTTTCAACTTTCTTTTGGTTTATACATGTAGCTAAAATTTTATTAATTGTTGTTTGATCATAACTTTTACTTAATATTTTTTCATAATCATTTATATCATTATTTTTTTCTTGATGAATGTCAGCAATGAATAATAATATATATAAATTCTCATTTTTATCAATTATTTCTAGTAGTTTTAATAATTTCATAAATGTTAGGAACTCTTCATAACCGCTAAGTTTTAATTCTAGAGTTTTATTGATATCCTTTACCCTTTTATCTGACATAAATTTTAATAAATTTGTCTTGGGTAAATTCTGTATAGATTCTTCTATTCTTTTTAATGTTTCACTTATCTGCTTATCACTACTAATACCACAAGCATTTATTAATTCATCCATAGCCATATGATCAATATAATCTTTTACTTCTTTTACTTTATCTATTAATTCATTTGCATCTGTTTTTCTATCTGCCTCTAATAATAGAGCTAATAATAATTCACTACTTGAAATATTGAAAATAGTTGACATATCTTTAAGACTACATTTTTCAAAAAAGGTACTTAAGTATTCAGTTCTGGTATTATTATCATTTTCTAATTCATAAGAAAGTTCTTTTATTCTTCCATCAATTTTTATTAATAGTTCTTGATATTTACTTTCCACTCTGATTACCCCCCTTACCAGTTTTAATTAATTTTTTATTTTCTAATCCATTTATTAAATTCTCTTCAATTTTCCTATTCTTCTCTAAGAAGGTATCATCTTTTATCATTTCTTGTAAGTAAGACTTAGTTTTCTTATAGTAATCTACTCTATTTACTAAAGCAGTTCGATATCCCGTATCATTATCACTTTTCTTAACAAAGATATCAATAATAGCGTAAGTATTCTTTCCTAATCTTTCAAACACAACTCTAGTTTTAAAATCTTTTACCTCACTAATACTATTTAATGTTTTATGATTACTACTAAAATTTCTTACATTTTTAAAAGTTCCTTTTTTAATTGTTAATAATAGTTCTTTAAAAGTTTGATAGTATTCTTCTGGTATTGAAAATAAATCATTTTCAGCATAAATAGAGCCTGTTACAGTTTCTAAAAAGATTAATTTATTTTCTGTATTGATAGCTTTATCTACTTGAATTTCTTTTTTTTCTGTTTGAATATAGTAAATAGTATCTATATAGCCTTGAATTCGTGACTTTTCTTTATTTACTTCTTCTATCAAATCAACATCATTTTTAGTATCTTCTTCAGTTAACATCATATCTAAGTCGTGAATTTCTTTTAATAATTCAAGTTTTATTCTGTTTACAATACTAGAGTAACTTTTATTTTCACAACTAGGAAGAGTATCTAAAATAGCGTCTATTATTTCTTCTTGATTAGTAGCCTTTTTTATTTCTTTCTTCATATTTCGATAGTAATATATGTACTCTTCTTCTTCCGTTTCTTCACTATCAACTGCTTCTTCTTTTTGTATTTCTTTTATTTCATTACTTCTTTTTTCTGTTAGCATTTCCACTTTATCAAGTTCTTTAATTTTCTCTCTTAAAATATTTGCTTTTCCGATATTGTACCTAACTATTTTTTCTAATTCTTCAAGCTTAGTATTTTCATCAATACTTAAAAATATATCGTACATTATCAACACCCCTTTTCAATATGTGCTGTATTTTACCATAAAACTTGATTTTTTTCAAGAAAACTTGCTAATAAAAATCAACAGTTATTAATAATATTTTTCAATTTTTATTTTTCAATATTTAAGTATGCTAACG